>CANFZL010000024.1 GCA_947451205.1 Comamonadaceae bacterium | reverse complement strand
TTTGGTAGCGATGGTCATTGGCTTGGTGGTGCTGGGCGCCGTACTCGCCACTTATCTCAGCGCGTGGCAGACCGGCCGCTTGCAATTGGCTTTAGCCCAGATGGACGAAGACGCTCAGATGGGTTTGCGTATCTTGTCGAGCGACTTGTTGATGGCCGGTTATGCGCGGCCCGTCAGCCAAGACGCTGAGACGTTGGCCTTGCGTAAAACCTACAACGGCCGGCCGGTGTTTGGTTGCGACCGGGGTTTCCAAACGGCTGCTGCCAACACGCCGGCCGACTGCGGCGGCAGCATCAACTCACCAGCCATCGAGATCGCCTACGAGGCTGACCTTGACAACTCGGTGGTCACCGAGGGCAAGCCCTCTGACTGCCTCGGCAACAGCTTTCAAGATGGCGGCACGGGCATCACTTACAACCGCTATCGCGCCAACAGCGATGCCTTGCAGTGCACCGGCCCGCGAGGTAATGCTGCGCCGCTGGTGCACAACGTCGAGCGTTTGCAGCTCTGGTACGGCGAAGCCAACAGCGCCGCGCCGCGCAAGCTGGTGCGCTACGTCACCGCTTCTGCCGTGCAAGACTTCAACTTGGTGCTGAGCGTGCGTGTGTGTTTGCTGATGCGCAGCGCCGAGCCGGTCATCACGGCCGAGGACGCCGCGCTCAGGTTGTATGTCGACTGCGAACAAGCGTCCAAAGAATCTGCGGACGGCTATTTGCGCCGGGCGTATTTTGGTACCACGGCATTGCGCAACAAGATGCCGTTTTGACTTGTATGAAGAACCAACACGGTGTCTCCCTGATCATTGTTTTGATCATGCTTGGGGTGATTGCTCTGATGTCGGCTGCGACGCTGCGTAATGCCAGCTCCAATGAGCGCGTCAGCAACAACTTTCGCATGCAGGTGCTGGCGCAGCACTATGCAGAGGCGGCTTTGCGTTATTGCGAGATGCAACTGACGCTGGCCGACGGGTTGCGGGTCACCACCTTGAAAGAATCGAATCTGGCCGTTTCCTCGAACACGTTGACTTGGCGTCAGCGTGTCAGCTGGACTGGCGCGGGCGGTGTGGTGGCGTCTCGGATCAGCGTCCCAGAAGCTGTCGTTGTGTCTGCTGACAGTCCCTTCAAGCCGGGCCTACTTCCAGAGTGCATGGTCGAAAAACAAGCGCTTGATGGCGGTCTCGTTTATGTTGTCACGGCACGTGGTTTCAGCCCGGATTATTCGGCTGATGGCCGTGGTTTCACGCTCAAGGGTTCGGTGGTTTGGCTGCAAACTTGGCTGTCGATTCAGCGATCCGTGGTGGCGGACTTGCCTGCAGAAGCCAACGCGTCGGCCGGCACGCTGGCCGATCGAACTTGGCGCCGCATTCTCAACCCACCGATCTACTGAAAGGAACGCGGCCATGATCTGCAACCCCATTTCAACAGTTCATCCAAGGTGTCTATTGGGAAGTTCTTTTACGCCGGCTGACCGAAGATTGCCGTCGCGTAGTTCGCTCGCAGCGTCGACCGGCTTCAGTTTGATCGAGTTGTTGTTGGTGTTGGTCATCATCGGTATCGTGTCGGCGCTCGCGCTGCCCAGCTACCGGCAGCATCTTCAGCGTGGGCAGCGAGCCGAAGCCGCTGCGGCCTTGCTGGAGGCGCAGCATTTCATGGCGCGTTATTACAGTGCGCACGGGCGCTACGACGGCTCTGCCGAAGCACCCGGCAAAGCGCCAGATTTACCGCTGCGTTTGCAAGGCATTCCGGCCGGCTCAGAGTCACAGTACCTGCTCACGCTGGATGCTGCGACCGTTAACTCTTATGAGCTCAGGGCAGAACCTGTCGGTACGATGGGCAGCGACAAATGCGGAACCATGACGCTGAATCAGGCGGGTTTAAAGGGATTGGCTGGGAGCGATCTCAGCGTGGCTGACTGCTGGCGCTAAAAACCTGGCGGTAAAGCCAAGCGCAGCGTCCTGTTCAGCGCCGAACTTCATCCACCAGTGTTTTGAACTCGTCAATGTCCTCAAAGCTTCGGTAGACACTGGCAAAGCGCACATAGGCCACTTTGTCGAGTTTTTTGAGCTCGCGCATGACCAGCTCGCCCAAGCGGGTCGACGGCACTTCACGCAGACCCAGGTTCAGGAGTTTTTCTTCAATCCGTTCGATCGCGGAATCCACCTGCTCAATACTCACTGGACGCTTGCGCAACGCCAGACTCATCGAGTCGGCAATTTTGCTGCGCTTGTATTCAATCCGTCGGCCGTCTTTTTTGACAATGGCCGGGAAGTTGACGTCCGGACGTTCGTAGGTCGTGAAGCGCTTTTCACAGGCGCCGCACTGACGGCGGCGTCGAATGAAATCGGCGTCTTCAGAGACCCGGGTCTCGACGACCTGGGTTTCTAAATGACCGCAGAAAGGGCACTTCATGGCGCTTGTTGGCTTTTCTGCTGGCGTTTTAGCCGTAGACCGGAAAGCGGCTGGTCAAGGCGTGAACCTTGGCGCGAACCGCGTCGATGTTGGCGGTGTCACGCGGGTTGTCCAGCACGTCGGCGATCAGGTTGGCGGTCATGCGGGCTTCTTCGTCTTTGAAGCCGCGTGTCGTCATGGCCGGGGTGCCGATGCGCACGCCGCTGGTGACCATCGGCTTTTCTGGGTCGTTCGGAATGGCGTTCTTGTTGATCGTCATGTGCGCCGCGCCCAATACCGCCTCGGCTTCTTTGCCAGTGATGCCTTTGGCGCGTAAGTCGACCAGCATGACGTGGCTTTCGGTGCGGCCACTGACGATGCGCAAGCCGCGTTCAATCAACGTTTCCGCGACGATGCGGGCGTTGGTGATGACTTGCTGCTGGTAGACCTTGAACTCAGGCGCCATCGCTTCTTTAAAGGCCACGGCCTTGGCGGCGATGACGTGCATCAGCGGTCCGCCTTGCAGGCCGGGGAAGATGGCGCTGTTGATGGCTTTTTCGTGCTCAGCCTTCATCAAGATGATGCCGCCACGCGGGCCACGCAAGCTCTTGTGGGTGGTCGATGTCACGACGTCTGCGTAAGGCACTGGGTTGGGGTAGACGCCTGCAGCGATCAAGCCAGCGTAGTGGGCCATGTCGACCAGGAAAATAGCGCCTACGTCTTTGGCGACCTTGGCGAAGCGGGCAAAGTCGATACTCAGGGAATAGGCTGAGGCGCCAGCAATGATCAGCTTCGGCTTGGACTCATGCGCCTTGCGCTCCATAGCGTCGTAGTCGATTTCTTCTTTGGCGTTTAGACCGTAGCTCACAACGTTGAACCATTTGCCGCTGATGTTGAGCGGCATGCCGTGGGTCAGGTGACCGCCTTCGGCCAAGCTCATGCCCATGATGGTGTCACCAGGCTTGAGGAAAGCCAGAAAAACTGCTTCATTGGCGGAAGCGCCGCAATGCGGTTGCACGTTGGCAGCATCGGCCCCAAAAATCAGTTTGATGCGGTCAATCGCCAGTTGCTCGGCGACGTCGACGTGTTCGCAACCGCCGTAATAGCGGCGACCTGGGTAGCCTTCGGCATATTTATTGGTGAGCTGCGAGCCTTGCGCTGCCATGACGGCGGGCGAAGCGTAGTTTTCGCTGGCGATCAGCTCAATATGGTGTTCTTGACGAGCATTTTCGGCCTGAATGGCAGCCCAGAGTTCGGGGTCAGTTTGTTCAACCAGAATATTGCGGTGGTACATGGCAGTCCTAGAGACGGTGGTCTTTGCCCTCATGGTCTCTAAAAGACGAGGCGCAAAGTCTGCCCAGGCGAACGGCTGAACGCTCTTGGTCAAATGACATTAGAGCGGTGCGCTTCCCAGTGGTGTCCCACGTCAGCCCAATCTGCTTTTCAGCAGGTTGGGCTTATCGCCAGTTGCGCACGATATAAGTGTAGCTGACGGTCTGGCCTCAGCTATGAAGTAAGGCAACGCTCTGCGCGCCATTGGCCTCGCGTGGCGCTTTTGGAATGGGTGTCAATGGAAAAGTCACTGGAATGCCGACTGGCGCTGTCTGGCTTTCATACGGCTGGCGTTTACCGCTGGCAACTGCTTGCAGGCGACTGTGCTCGGCCATGACTTTGCCGACATAACCACCGTCGTCTTCCAAGTTAGCCGCGCCAACATAAAACTTCAGTCCGCCTTCAACAGAGCCGGCCCGTGAAATACATTCTTCCAGCACTTTGACGCCGACGCGCAAGTTGGTGACCGGATCAAAAGCAGCGAACTTACCCCCAAAAAGGGCGTATTTATCATGGTGAATGCCTGTCATCACCTGCATCAGACCTTGGGCACCGACAGGGCTTTGGGCAAATGGGTTGAAGCCCGACTCAATCGCCATGATCGCCAGAATCAGGGTTGGATCGAGCTTGGACTTTGCGCCAATTTCGAAGGCGTGAGCCACCAAAACGCTCAACGGCTCAGGCGCGACGCTGTATTTTTTGCTCAACCAGTAAGCCACGGCAGCTTGTTTTGTGGGCAGGTCTTTAGGGTTGGCTGCGGTGGCGCGGTCGACAGCCCCAAGTTCGGTGAAGCCCATGGAGGCCTCTTGTCGAGCCAGCAGCATCGCCATCAGGCGGCTTTCGCCGGCTTCACGCAGGTCGGGACGGGCTGTCAGAGTGATCATCACAAAGACCAAGACCAGTCCCAGCATGGCAAAGCTGTTGTGGCTGATATTAAAAAACCCTTCGGCAATGTCTCGAGCGACATTCTGGGCACTGTTGCGTGTATTGAACAAGCACTGTTGCAGGCTTGACTTGAGTTGCACTGTCATGGAACTCCTTTCGATGCTTCTGGCTTGGGGCTAGTCGCTAGGATTGGGTCACCAACAAGCCAAGCGGTTTTGCTTGAGGAAGTGTCTTGTTGGACGGGCTGTCGGCGGCAGCTTTGTGTCTGACACGGCGTTTTAAGCAGAGTCGGGCGGATTCTAGGGGGTTCTTAAATAACCTGTCAAGCATAAAGAAACATTTCTTTATGCTTATTTATCCCTGTAAAAAGAGTGTGAAACTGCCTCCAATGAGCTGTTTAACTTGAATTGATCGGTCGATATGGAGGGTCGCTACTAGCGAATTAAGTAAGATTCGTTGGTCGTTCCTAGCTGATTTCTGTACTGCTTGAAAGCGCACTTTTGTCGGTTTTAAAGGGGCTTGCTAAAAAACAGCGAAAATAGCGTCAACGCTTTATTCCTGAAGCTTTTACCTGCGCGCAGACTTTGGCCCTCAATTGCACCATTCTGTTGGCTGTTTGAGTCTTTTTTGCCCGCACTTTACCCTCTGGTTTCCTCTATAGCTTGCTGCTGAAATGACACTTGACAAGCCAGTCAGCGCCGCACTTCACTCTTTTTTATCAAGCCTTTACCATGTCCAACTCTGCCAAAGCCGACTCTTCTGCCGCTAAATCGTCCCAGGCCAAAGCGGCCGATATTTCTTCAATGGACGCGCTGACCGGCGGCGCTTTCTCAGCACCAACGTCTGGTGAGAGGGCGGCCAGGATCCGCGAATGGTTGGCCACGAACCCGAGCGCCGACCACCTGGCCGATGTCTATAAAGAACTGTCAAACCGCGACAAAGGCGCTGCCAAGCTCCTGAAAGAAAAGCTCGACGAAGCCAAGCGCGCCAAGGGCCAAGAAGCGGTTGCGGCCGAATGGGCCGACAAAGCGCATGCGCTGCTGGCTTTGCCTAAACTGAATTTAGCCGACGCCTTGGCATGGCAGCGTGACGCGGCCAAGGCCGGTGCGCCGCTCTCGCGTGAGCCGCTGGCCAGCCTGAAAGTGCAACTCGCCGATCGCGTCAAGACCATTGAAGACTTGCAGCACCGCACGCAGGTGCAGCGCGAAGCGGCGGTGCTGATCGCCCAGCGCACCGAGGTGTTGTCGACCAAACCATGGCGCGACGCACAAACAGTGTGGGAGACCTTGCGCGCCGATGTTGCGCATTGGCAAGATCAAGCAAACGAACTGACCCAAGACCCGATTTGGGCCAGCGTGGATGCGAAATTTCCGCCTTTGCTAGAGGCCTCGCGTGCTCAGTTCTTGGCCATGTGGGAGGCTTTTCAGGGCGCTTTGTCGATCGCCGTGGCAGCGTCTGAAGACTCGGCAGCACCGCTGCCAGCGGTGCCCGTGTGGGCTGACGAATTGCGCTCTGCTCGCGGTATCACCACGGCTGCAAGCATGCCGGCCGGTGACAAACCGGCCCGTGCGCCCAAGGTCAAGCTAGACCCCGCCGTGCTGGCTGACCTACGGGTCAAGGCTGCTACTGCCGTGCAAGAGGCGTTGACCAAGCTCGAGGCTGAAGTGGCTGAAGGCCATGGCAAGGCCACGCCCAAAGCCGCCGCAGATTTGCGCAACGCCCTGAAGGAGAACATCCGTCATATAGACAGCGCGCTCGAAGCCGCTTCGCATGCCGCATTGACCGCTGCGGGTGAACTGGAAGGTTGGCAGCGTTGGCGCGCCGACCAGATCCGCGAAGACTTGGTCGAGAAAGCTGAAAAGCTGGTGGCCAAGCCGATGGGTGGTCGTAAGCAGCAAGAAGCTTTGCGCGCCATGCGTGAGCAATGGAAAACCAGTGACCAAGGCGGCACGCCCAACCATGCGCTGTGGAAGCGTTTTGACGACGCTTGCAACGAGTCTCACAAAGTAGTCGAAGCTTGGCTCGAAAAAACCAAAGAACAAACCGAAGCCACCAAGGCTCAGCGCCGGGTCTTGATCGACGAAGTGCTGGCTTGGGCTGAGGCCAACAAGACCAACACCGACTGGAAGCAACACATCCGCAGCCTGAATGGCTTTGTCTCCAAGTGGCGCGAAGCCGGCCACCTGAGTGAAAAAACCTTTGCCGACATCCAACCGGTCTGGAAAGCTGCGATGGACGCGGCTGATGCGCCGTTGACCACCGCCCGCAACGACAGCTTGGCCCGTCGCCGCGCCATGATTGAAGAGGCTCAGGCCTTGGGTGCCGAGCCGCAACTGCGCATTGACGCTGTCAAAGCCGTGCAGCAGCGCTGGCAGCACGAAGCCCAGCAAGTGCCAATCGAGCGCAAGCAAGAGCAAAAACTCTGGGACGCTTTCCGCAAACCGATTGACGACGCCTTCCAGCGCAAAACCGCTGATCGCGAAAAAGCCGCTGGTGCTTTGGGCGAGTTTGACCGCATGGTGGTCGAGGCCTCAAAAGCCGTGGCAGAAGCCACCGCCAGTGGCGACGCGCAAAAAATTCACGCAGCCGCCAAAGCACTGGAGGCAGTGGTGCGCGGCCAAGTGCCGGTGGCGGCTCCTGTGGTCGCAGTCGCCACTGCCGTTGTTGCAGCGCCTCCCGAAACCGCGGTGTCTGCCGAGGCCGCCGAGCCTGTGACCAGCGCTGCTGAGGAAACGCCGACTACCGCTGACGCCGCCGAAGTTGTTGACACCGATGCAGCCGTTCAGTCAGAAGCCGCCGATGACACCGCTTCGGCAGAGTCTTCATCCGAAGTTGAAGCTGAAGCCGAACCTGCCGCAGCGCCGGTGGTTGTCAAAGCTGCACCTAAGCCCGTGGTGGCCATGCGCGGCGATGACCGCCCTGGCATGCGCAAGGCTGAGCCGGCTGCGGCTGGTCGCGGTGGCAAGTTCGGTGATCGCAAAGACCCGCGCGCCGGCGGCAAAGATGCGCGTCCACGCACCGGCATGGAAAACAAGTTCGAACCCCTGCGTGATGAGCGTGGTGGTCGGGGTGATCGCGGTGACCGTTTCAGCGAACGGCCAGCGTTTGAAGAGCGCGGTCCGCGTTTGGGCGATGCGGCCTTCCGAGCCCAGCGTGAAGCTTTCGAAACAGCCAATTCAGCCCTCAAAAAGTTGGCTGAGCAGGCCCATGGCGAGGTGTTGACGCACTTGATTTCTGCTTGGGAAAAGCGCGATCCAGAGCAGTTGCCAACCGGCCAAGATCTGGGTAAGCAAGTGCCAGCCGCAGTGCGCACGCGCTGGGCTCAGGCGCTGACAGCGCCTGCTGCCGGCGATTCCGCTGAAGCTTTGTTGCGCATGGAAATCGCCACGGAACTGCCGACACCAGCCGAGCACATCAGCGCCCGTCGCCTGTTGCAGTTGCAGTTGTTGACCCGTCGCAATGCACCAGCGCCGCACGAAACCTGGGCTGAAGACATGGCCAAAGTGTTCGCCAGCCAGTTTGATGCTGCGCAAACACGCCGCGTGCAAAACGTGCTTAAGGCGCTGCTGAAGCGTTGAAGAACTGCGCGAACAGCGGCATGAGTTCCGGGAACTCTTGCGCAAATCGCGCCCGGTTGACGAAGTAAGCCTCGGACGTCACGGCGAAAAATTCGGCCGGGGCAGTCGCCGCGTAAGCGTCGAGCCAAGGCGGCTTAGCACCAAAGCGTTCGGCCATCGTCAACTGCGTTTGAAAACGAGCGTAGCTGGCCTGTAGGGTGTCGCGCCAGTTTTCCCAGACGACCCTAGACCGAAGTGGTGGGCAGCCGTCTGCGCTGCCGCTGCGCATGTCTAGCTTGTGCACAAACTCGTGAATCACGACGTTGTAGCCGGCTTGGGCTGAGTCGCCTGAGGCGGCTACGTCAGCCCAACTGAGTGTGACTGGGCCGTGTTGCATCGCTTCCCCGGTCAAGGGTTCTTTGTAGTGATGCACCACGCCTGCGTCGTCGACCACTTCGCGGCGTGCCAACATCGCGCCGGGGTGCACCACGATGCCCTTGAAATCGTCGTACCAATGCAGTCCCAAGTGCAGCACCGGCAGGCACGCCTGAGCCGCAATCGTCACAGCCATGGTGTCCGTGATGTGCAGCCCGTGCGCGCCATTGAATTCTTTGTCGGCCAAAAACTGAGCCACCATCACGCGCAATTGCTCGGGGTCGTTGGCAGGGTCAGCCGTCAGAAATGGATAAGCCTGCAGCGTGCTCAACCACAAAGCGTTGGGGATGGCCGGTTGGGGTGGCTTGGCCAATCCAATCAATTGAAGGTGTTGACGCAGCCAAGTCAGCATGAGGTCTGGGTCAGGCTTGTGCCAGAGGTTTAACGCTCAACGGCCAACGGCAAGCGTTGCAAGCCTGTCTGGGTTAGCCGCAAGACCTCCGCCCGAGGCGGAGTGGCGGCGGCATCCCAATCGCTCAGCACCACGCGGTGCTGCTTGTCGCCCAGCGCGTGTTCGCGCGGTTGGTGGGTGTGACCATGAATCAGCGTGTTGGCACCCGCAGCCGTCAGCCAGAGCTTGGCTGCGCTCGTGTCGACGTCGGCATAGGTTTGGCCCGACTGCTTGCGCGCCTCACTTTGTGCACGCAGTGCGCGGGCGATGCTTTGTCGCTCAGCCAATGGCTTGGCTAAAAAGGGGGCTTGCCATGCAGTGCTGCGCACTTGCTGGCGAAACTGCAGGTACTCGGTGTCGGCCAGGCACAGTGCATCACCATGTGACAGCAGAAAACGTTGGTTAGCAAAGTGCAAGACAGTCGGGTCTTGGAGCAGCGTCGCGTGGCACAAATCCATCAAGCGCTGCCCGACCAGAAAGTCGCGATTGCCATGCATGAAGTACAGCGCTAGCCGGCCACCTACGCGGGCCAACACCTGCATGCAGCAGTCTTCAAAGCTCAAGGCGGTGCTTGCGCTGGCACTTACCACATCGTCGCCAACCCAGACCTCAAACAGATCACCCAAGATAAAGACAGCATCTGCCGGCGTCGATTCTAGGTAATGCTGCCAAGCCGTGAAGGTCGCGGGTTCATCGGCGGTCAGGTGCAGGTCTGAAATGAAATCGACCGTGCCCCAGGCAGCGGGAGCTTGCAGCTCGGCAATCTGGGGCACGGTCATGGGGTGGCGATGATCTTTTAGCGGTCGTGCTAATGGCTACGACCGCATCGCCAGGCGGTGTCTTTGATCAAGCCAGCGCCACGGCTTTTTCGATGATCACGTCGGTCTGCGGCACATCGTCATGATGGCCTTTGCGGCCGGTTTTGACGGCTGCGATTTTGTCAACGACATCGTTGCCCGACACGACCTTGGCAAACACGGCATAACCCCAACCGGATGCGGTCGGTGCGCTATGGTTCAAAAAACCGTTGTCTGAGACGTTGATGAAAAACTGCGAGCTGGCCGAGTGCGGTGCGCTGGTGCGGGCCATGGCGACTGTGTAGTGGTTGTTTTTCAGGCCGTTGTTGGCTTCGTTTTCAATCTCACCGTCGGTTGGTTTTTGCTTCATACCGACTTCAAAGCCGCCGCCTTGCACCATGAAGCCCGGAATGACGCGGTGGAACACCGTGTTGTCGTAGTGGCCTTTGTTGACGTAAGACAGGAAGTTGGCGACCGACTTGGGTGCCTTATCTTGGTCAAGTTCAAGGGTGATGACGCCGTGATCGGCAATGTGGAGTTCGACTTTAGGGTTGCTCATGGTGGACTTTATTGAATCAAAGATGCTGATTTTATAAGAACTGGTGTCTTGGGAACGTCACTTGGGAAAGGCCCGCCTGGGCCAGTGGGCACGGACTTGATTTTGTTGACAACGTCCATGCCGCTGACCACCTTGCCAAAGACGGTATATCCAAACAGCTGGGGCGCATTCAACAGCTTGGCACGCGGGGTGTTTTCGTAGACCTGACCCTGGTATTCAAAGCGCGGTACCGGATCACCCGGTGGTATGAGCGTCGGGTTCAGAAAGTCGTTGTCTTTGACGTTGATGAAAAATTGCGCGGTGGCTGAATGCGGGTCATTGGTGCGGGCCATGGCCAAGGTGCCGACGGTGTTTTTGTCGCCGCCTTTGGCGAGTGCTTCTTGGCCTTCATGCCTTACCGGCGGACGGCTTGGCTTTTCTGCAAACTTGGCGTCAAAGCCACCGCCTTGCACCATGAAGTTGTTGATGATGCGGTGAAAAATCGTCCCGTCATAGTGCTTGTCTTTGACGTACTGCAAAAAGTTTGCAACCGTTTTGGGGGCTTTGTCGGGGTAGACCTCGACGACAAAATCACCTTCGCTGGTCATGAACTTGACACGCGGCGTAGCCTCAGCCCAGGCGGTTTGCCATCCGCTGGCCGCTAACAGGCAAGCCAATACCAAGGCAGGGAGTGTGCGACGCGGCATGGCCGTAGTTGGAAAGTTCATCTTAAAAGTGCTCGTTCAAAAATGAGATGGGGTGCCAGAGTTGTCTGGGTCAGGGTTTGCTTGTTGGTGTCGCAGTTTTGGCTGCGGGAGCAAACATCGTGCGAATCAGCGCCAGCTTGGGCTGAACCGTGGTTTTATTCGGTTCGAGCTGTAACGCTTTGCTGTAAGACTGGCTGGCCAATTTGACGTACACGTCGCCCAAATTCTCGTGCGCTGTGGCGTAGCTCGGGTTCGTGCGAATGGCCATTTCGAGAGCGGTGCGAGCCTGCACAAACTGATTGTCTGCCGCGTACAGGACGGCTAAGTTGTTGTAAGGCTCGGGCAGCTCGGGGTAGTCTTGTGTGAGCGTCGTGAAGACGCTGATGGCGTCAGCGGACTGTCCCATCTCGGTGAGGATCACCCCCTTGATAAAGCGCATTTGCGGATCTTTTGGCTTGCTCTCTAAATATCGGTCGGCATCGACGAGGGCTTCCTTGAGTTGCTTGGCGCTCACCAGCTTGGTGACTTTGGTGTAGTCATCAACGTACTGTGCAATGGGCGTGCCGAAGTTAGTCGTGGCTGTGGTCGCTGGCATGCCGTAGGTTTGGGCTCGCACGACTGAGGGTAAAAGCGCGACGGTCAAGATACCGCTCACCAAGGCGATGATGGTTGCTTTTTGAAAATTGTTGTCAGAAGTTTGCATTTTTTTGTGTTTGATGGCGCTCAGGGCTCTTTGTCTGCGTGTCGAACTACTGGCCAACATTGGAAAAATTATTGTAGCGGGCAGGTATAGTCAGCACTCGCTTAAATCTCCAAACCCCCAGCTTTCCCTCCCATTCATGAGCCTTCGCATTTACAACACGCTGTCGCGTGACGTAGAAGAATTTTTGCCGCTAGTGCCCGGTCACGTCCGTATGTATGTGTGCGGCATGACGATTTATGACCTGTGTCACATCGGCCACGCCCGCATGATGATGGCCTTTGATGTCGTGCAGCGCTGGTTGCGGGCCAGTGGCTACCAAGTCACCTACGTGCGCAACATCACCGATATTGACGACAAAATCATCAAGCGCGCTGTCGAGCGCGGCATCACCATTCGCGCCCTGACCGACGAGATGATCGTCGCCATGCACCAAGACATTGGCGCCCTTGGTATTGAGCCGCCCACGCTGGAGCCCCGCGCCACCGACTACGTGCCGCAGATGCTGGCGCTGATTTCCACGTTAGAAGCCAAAGGCTTGGCTTACCAAGCCAGCAGCGGCGACGTTAATTTTGCGGTGCGTAAGTTTCCGGGTTACGGCAAGTTGTCCGGCAAGTCACTGGACGAACTTCGCGCTGGCGAGCGTGTGGCCGTGCTCGACGGCAAGCAAGACCCGCTCGACTTTGTGCTCTGGAAGTCCGCCAAAGAGAGCGAGCCTGAAGACGCCAAATGGGACGCCGCCGCCTTGGGTTTCCCCTACGGCAAAGGCCGACCCGGCTGGCACATTGAGTGCTCGGCCATGAGTTGCCAGACGCTGGGCGAGAGCTTTGACATTCACGGTGGTGGCGCCGATTTGCAGTTCCCTCACCACGAAAACGAAATCGCCCAAAGCGAAGGCGCTAACGGAAAACCACTGGCGCGCTTCTGGGTGCACAACGGATTTGTCCGGGTCGATAACGAAAAGATGTCGAAATCTCTCGGCAACTTTTTCACCATCCGCGAGGTGCTGGCCCAGTACGACGCAGAGACCTTGCGCTTCTTCATCATCCGCGCCCACTACCGCAGCGCCCTGAACTACAGCGACGTGCATTTAGACGACGCGCGCAACTCGCTCAAGCGGCTGTACACCGCTTTGGATTTGGTGATGCCCGCAGCGGTGGAGATTGATTGGAACGATCCTTATTCGGCTCGTTTTAAAGCCGCGATGGACGAAGACTTCGGTACGCCAGAAGCGATTGCCGTTTTGTTTGACCTCGCAGGTGAGATCAACCGCACCGGCTCTACGGCACTCTCGGGCTTGCTCAAGGCCTTGGGCGCATGCTTGGGTCTGTTGCAAGGCTCGCCAGCCGCTTTCTTGAAAGCTGGCGCAGCGTTGGACGACGCAACCATTCAAGGTTTGATCGCCGAACGCGCCGCCGCCAAGCAGGCCAAAGACTTTGCCGGCGCTGACCGCATTCGTCAAAGCTTGTTGGAGCACGGTATCCTGCTCAAAGACTCGTCAAGCGGCACCAGTTGGGAGGTCAAGGCATGAAGATTTTGGCAAAAACCGGCCCTGGGGTTGTTGAAGTCGCCCATTCTGACGCACCCGCCATGACGGTGCCGGCTTACTGGGCTGACGCCTGCAAACACTTGGTCAAAAAAGACCGTGTGATGAAACGTCTGATTCCCCAGTTCGGCGACGTCGGTTTGCAATCGCGTGGTGACGCTTTCGGCACCTTGGCGCGCAGCATCGTCGGTCAGCAAATCTCTGTGAAGGCGGCGCAAAGCGTCTGGAATCGTTTTGAAGTGCTGCCCAAGAAAATGACGCCGGCTAATGTGCTGAAGCTCAAAATTGACGACATGCGTGCGGCCGGTTTAAGTGCGCGTAAGGTTGAATACTTGGTTGATTTGGCGCTGCACTTCGATGCTGGATCGGTGCACGTCAAGAACTGGGAGACGATGGATGACGAGGCCATCATCGCCGAGTTGATCGCAATTCGTGGCATTGGTCGCTGGACCGCTGAGATGCTGCTGATCTTTCATATGATGCGGCCGAACGTATTGCCACTCGACGATGTGGGTCTGATCAACGGCATCAGCAAGTGTTATTTTTCTGGCGAATCCGTCAGCCGCAGCGACGCTCGCGAGGTGGCTGGCGCTTGGGCGCCTTTCTGCACTGTCGCAACTTGGTATATTTGGCGCTCACTCGATCCCTTACCGGTCGTGTACTGATTTGTCGATATTGAATGTGCCGGCCCTGTGCCCGCTAATAGAACCCCTAGATACAAAGGAGCAAGGTCATGGCTAAAAAAACCTTTCTCGATTTCGAACAACCGATCGCAGACCTCGAAGGAAAAATCGAAGAACTGCGTTATGTACAGACTGAGTCTGCTGTTGATATTTCTGATGAAATCGATCAGCTCGCGAAGAAGAGCCAACAGCTCACCAAAGACATTTACAGCGACCTCACGCCGTGGCAGATCACCAAGATTGCACGCCATGCCGAGCGTCCTTACACGCTGGACTACATCAGCGAAATTTTCACGGATTTTGTCGAAATGCATGGTGACCGTCACTTTTCTGACGACCTCAGCATCGTCGGGGGTCTGGCCCGTTTCAATGGTCACGCTTGCATGGTCCTCGGGCAGCAAAAGGGCCGCGACACCAAAGAGCGTGGTCTGCGTAATTTCGGCATGAGCAAGCCGGAGGGTTATCGCAAGGCCTTGCGCCTGATGAAAACCGCTGAAAAATTCAAACTACCGGTTTTTACCTTTGTCGACACACCTGGCGCTTACCCCGGTATTGACGCCGAAGAACGCGGCCAGTCAGAAGCCATTGGCCGCAATATCTTTGAGATGGCGCAGCTCGAAGTGCCGATCATCACGACCATCATCGGTGAGGGCGGCTCCGGGGGCGCACTGGCTATTTCGGTGGCCGACCAAGTCATCATGCTGCAGTACTCCATCTACTCGGTCATCAGCCCTGAAGGCTGCGCCTCGATTTTGTGGAAAACATCGGACAAAGCCGAACTGGCTGCCGAAGCTTTGGGCATCACCGCGCATCGGCTCAAGGCCTTGGGCGTGATCGACAAAATTGTCAACGAACCCGTCGGTGGCGCGCACCGCGACCACAAGCAAATGGCGGCTTTCTTGAAGCGCGCCTTGAATGACGCCTTCCGGCAGGTCAGCGACCTGAAGGTCAAAGAGCTGCTGGACCGTCGCTACGATCGTCTACAAAGCTATGGCCGTTTCACCGACACCAAAGCCGAAGCCCGTTAAACCAAGCGCGGCCTTGCTCAATCCGGCGCAAGTGGCGCTGTCGGCCTTCGCCGGTGTCGCTGCTTCTGCTGTGCTCTCGCCGCTGGCGGTCGCTTACAGCGGCGGTGCCGACTCGACAGCTTTGTTACACGCCGCCTGCGCCTTGTGGCCGGGGCAGGTCAGGTCGATTCATGTGCACCATGGCCTGCAAACTGCCGCCGATCAATTTGAAGCCAATTGCCGAGCTGTTTGTGCGCAGCTGAAGGTGCCGTTGGAAGTCATCAAAGTCAACGCGAAACACGCGGCCGGCGAGAGCCCGGAAGACGCCGCCCGCAAGGCGCGTTACACCGGTCTGGCTGACGCTGCCCTCGCGCTCGGCGTCAACCAAGTGCTGCTCGGCCAGCACGCAGACGACCAAGTTGAAACCATCTTGCTGGCCTTGAGTCGCGGTGCTGGATTGGCTGGTTTGTCGGCCATGCCGGCTGTTTTTGAGCGCTCTGGCATGCAGTTTTGTCGTCCCTTGCTTGACGTCCCCGGTGCCAGTTTGCGTGACTGGCTGACGCAAGCGGGTCACGCCTTCGTCGACGACCCGAGCAACACCGACGAGCGTTACACCCGCAACCGCATACGCGCACGCCTGTTGCCGGCTTTGCTCGACGCGTTCCCGCAGTTTCGACAAACTTTTGCACGCAGTGCCAGCCATGCCGCCCAGGCGCTGCTGTTGTTAGACGAAGTGGCTGCGCAAGACTTGTTGCAAGTGGGTAGCCCGCCCGCCATCCAAGCGCTGCAGGCGTTGTCGCGACCGCGTCAGGCCAATGTGCTGCGCCATTGGTTGCTGGTGTGCCACCATGCGCGGCCGAGTGCGGCGCAACTGGTGCAACTGCTTGATCAAGTGGCTGCCTGCACCACCCGTGGTCACCAGATTCATTTGAAGGTGGCCAACGGCCATGTGTTGCGTGCTGTCCGCCATTTGCAGTGGTTGAGCCCGATATAATCAGCGGTTTTGCCGGGTCTGCGGCACCTCTTTTTTAATCCCTTCGCCACTTTTTTTTGACTGACTTTTTGCAATGGCTTTGATCGTTCATAAATACGGCGGCACATCAATGGGCTCAACCGAGCGCATTCGAAACGTCGCCAAACGCGTGGCCAAATGGGCCCGCGCTGGCCACCAGATTGTGGTGGTTCCGAGTGCCATGAGCGGCGAAACCAATCGCCTGCTCGGCTTGGCCAAAGAGCTTTCGCCATCAAAGCAAGACGACGCTTACGCCCGTGAGCTCGACGCGCTGGCTGCCACAGGCGAGCAAGCCTCCAGCGCTTTGCTAGCGATTGCCCTGCAGGCTGAGGGCATGCCCGCCGTGAGCTACGCCGGTTGGCAAGTCACCATCAAAACCAACAGCGCCTTTACCAAGGCCCGCATCGAGTCGATTGACGACAAGCGCGTGTGCGCCGATCTGGACGCTGGCAAGGTCGTGATCATCACCGGCTTTCAGGGTGTCGACGACGGCGGCAACGTCACCACGCTCGGCCGTGGCGGCTCAGACACCTCGGCGGTGGCTATCGCGGCTGCCTTGAAGGCGCATGAATGCCTGATCTTTACCGACGTTGATGGCGTCTACACCACCGACCCGCGCGTGGTGCCCGAGGCCCGTCGCCTTGCCACGGTGAGCTTTGAAGAAATGCTCGAGATGGCCTCCATGGGCTCCAAGGTTCTGCAGATTCGCTCGGTCGAATTTGCCGGCAAATACAAGGTGCCGCTGCGCGTGCTGTCCAGCTTCACCGACTGGGACATTGACATCAACGAAGAAGCCAAGTCCGGCACTTTGATCAGTTTTGAGGAAGACGAAAAAATGGAAAAAGCCATCGTATCGGGCATTGCGTTCAACCGCGACGAAGCCAAAATATCCGTGCTCGGCGTGCCCGACACCCCAGGCATT
>CANFZL010000023.1 GCA_947451205.1 Comamonadaceae bacterium | reverse complement strand
GAGGCCCGGTCATAAAAGGTGTTGATCACCACACCGGCAGGTAACGTGGGCTGGAGTTCTGCGAGTTTCAGGCGCACACCCTCGACCACATTTTTGGCGTTGGAACCAGCCAATCCCAGCACCAGACCTTGCACGGCTTCGCCACGTCCACTCTGCGTCACCACGCCGTTGCGCGTGACGGTGCCGATGCTGACGTCGGCCAAGTTGCCCAAGCGAACGGGCGAGCCGGCCTGCACCGTGACGACGATGGCGCGCAAATCTTCCAAGCTGTTAACGCTGCCTTCCGTGCGCACCAACAGCACTTCGTCACCTTCACGCAGGCGACCGGCACCGTCATTGCGGTTGTTCGTCTCAATCGCGTCCTTCAGCTGCGTGATGGTCACGCCACTGGCAGCCATGCGGACCGGGTCGGGGACGATTTCGTAAGCCCTGACGACGCCGCCCAAAGCATTCACATCGGCCACGCCCGGCACGGTGCGCAGCGCGGGCCTGATGACCCAGTCAAGCAGGCTGCGACGCTCAGCGAGCGACATCGCGTCGGACTCGACGGTGAACATGTACATTTCCCCGAGCGGTGTTGTGACCGGGGCCATACCACCGGAAATTCCGACGGGCAAACTGGCCGTCAAACCGCCCAGCCTTTCGCTGACTTGCTGCCTTGCCCAATAAATGTCGGTGCCGTCTTCAAAGTCAATCGTCACGTCGACCAAGCCGTACTTGGTCACGGAGCGCAAAATTTTGGTTTTGGGAATGCCCAGCATTTCCACCTCGATGGGCACCGAAATCCGGCTTTCGACTTCTTCCGGCGTCATGCCGGGCGCTTTCATGATGACCTTGACCTGCGTACTGGAGACATCCGGAAAAGCGTCGATCGGCAAGCCGCGCAAGGCATACCAGCCGGCAGCGGCCAGCATCACGGTCGCCATCAGCACAAAGAGGCGCTGCGCCAAAGAAAATTGAATCAGTCTGGCCAGCATCACTGAGCGTCTTTATGGTTGATCCAGGCGCCTTTGAGTGCCACGACACCGCTGACGGCGACTTGCTCGCCGGCTTTGACGGGGCCTTGAATTCGCACACGCTGACCGGCGCTGGCGGCGACTTGAACCGCTCTGGCCTCGAAACCGTCAGCCGTGCGCACAAACACATACGCCTGCTTGCCGTCATGCGCTAAGGCGGACAGCGGAAGTTCCCACGCGCCCGTAGTCGATGCCTTTGTTGCCGCGGTGCTTGTGGCTGTAGGCAGGTCGACGGACAGCAACTCGCCTGGACGCAGCAGGCTGGTTTTGCCCTGAACCAGCGCACGCAAGGTGACCATCTGACTGCCTGATTCGACCATGGCGCTGCGACTCAAGATTTGCGCAGTCAAGCTGCGGCCAACAACGTTGAGCGGGGTGCCCGGTAGCCAAAGTGCACTTTGCGCAACCGGCACCTGAATCTCTAACCAAAGCGTGCCGGTTTGCGCCAAGTGCAGCAAAGCCGTGGTCGGGTCGACCCGTTGACCGGGTTTCACGGCCATGTCGGTGACAACGCCAGCCTGCTGAGCGGTCAAGACCAAGCTGTCTTGAGGGTTGCCAGATGCGATGAGTTTGTCGATGCTGGCTGTTGACATGCCCATCAGTCGCAAGGCGGCTTTGGCTTGCGTCAAGGCCGCTTCGGCTTCCATCAGGGTCGCTCGTGCTTCTTGAACACGGCGCTGAGCGATCAGCCCTTCAGCAAAAAGAGCTTGCTCCCGCTGGCTGGCCTGCGCCGCCAAACTGGCGCGTGTGCTGGCTTGCAGCAACTGCAATTGCTGCTGGCCAAACTCGGCGCTGGCAATGCGGACCAAAGGCGCGCCTTTGCTAACAGCATCATTGGTTTGGACCAACAGTTGCGAGATCATGCCGTTGACGGGCGAGCTGATGACTTGTTCCGCAGTCGGTGGAATGACCACCTGAGCCGGGTAAGGGGTGCGCACAGACTCAGCTTGGTTTTGGGTGACTTGCACTTGTAATGGGGCCGTTTGAATGCCCAAAGCCTGCACTTGGGTACTGGCCACTGCAAATTTGGCTGGCCGGTCTGCCGACTGAGCCGTTGAGGACCATGCGCAGAGCGCCGCCATGGTGCAAACTGTTAAGCGAGCCTGCACCCATGAATGAAAAATACGCATAACAAACCTCAGTGAATGACTTGAAACTGAACTTGATTCGACACGATTGTAGTAATCGCCTATTTCATGTTCATGTCATCTCACGGGCTTTATCCGTCGACTCCCACACAGATACGTTCTCATGCTTTGATGTCCTCATCATTCGTACAATGAAAATAAGTATCGTATTTTTTAGACATCACCCCCGAAAGTAACTCCCATGACAGCGCACTACACAGTCAACGGCATCGTGGCGGTCATCACGCTTGACAACCCGCCCGTCAATGGTTTGGGCATGGCCACCCGACTGGCCATCACCGATGGCTTGCAACAAGCGCAAGCTGACAGCGCCGTCAAGGCGATCGTCATCACCGGTGCTGGTAAGGCTTTTTCGGGGGGGGCCGACATCAAAGAGTTCGGCACCGACAAAGCGGCGGTCGAACCAAATTTACGCAGCGTGATTTTGGCGATTGAAAATGCCAGTAAACCCGTCGTGGCCGCGATTCATTCGGTCTGCATGGGCGGCGGCTTGGAGCTAGCGCTGGGTTGCCATTACCGCATTGCCGCACCTGGCTGCAGCGTGGCTCTGCCTGAAGTCAAGCTCGGTTTGTTACCGGGTGCTGGTGGTACACAACGTCTGCCGCGCGCCTTGGGTGTGGAGCCGGCGCTGAACATGATCGTCAGCGGCGAGGCCATCAAAAGCGAGATGCTGGCGATGCTGCCGGGTCAAAAGCTGTTCGACAAAATCAGTGCGTCGGCCGACTCGCTGGCCGCCGAGGCCTTGACTTTGGCGCAAGCCATTGCAGACACGCGACCCTTGCCGCGCGTGCGCGACTTGCCTTGTAAACACCCACAAGGCGATGGCTACTTTCAGTTTGCGCGCAACATGGTCAAAGGCATGGCCAAAAACTTCCCGGCACGGCTGAAATGTGTGGACGCTGTACAAGCGGCGACGCAGAAAAGTTTTGAAGATGGTGTGCTGTTTGAGCGCGAGAACTTCGTGAACCTGATGCTGTCGCCGGAAAGCCGCGCGCTGCGGCACCTGTTCGCGGCCGAGCGTGCCGCCTCCAAAATCAAAGATGTGCCGGCTGACACGCCACTGCGCGACATCAAGTCGTTGGCCGTGATTGGCGCTGGCACCATGGGCGGCGGCATTGCCATGAACTTCCTCAACGCGGGACTGCCCGTCAAGTTGCTGGAGATGAAGCAAGACGCGCTGGACCGCGGCATCGCTATCATCCGCAAAAACTACGAAGCGCAGGTCAAAAAAGGCAAGCTCAAACAAGACAAGTACGAGCAGCGCATGAGCCTGCTGAGCAGCACGCTGAGCTACGCGGACTTGAGCGCGGCCGACATGGTGATTGAAGCCGTCTTTGAAGAGATGGGCGTGAAAGAAAAAGTTTTCAATGAATTGGACCGGGTGATGAAGCCGGGCGCGATTTTGGCAACCAATACCTCGACGCTGGATGTCAACAAAATAGCTAACTTCACCCAACGCCCGCAAGACGTGGTCGGGCTGCACTTTTTCAGCCCCGCCAATGTCATGAAACTGCTGGAAGTGGTGCGCGCTGACATGACCGCCAAAGACGTCATGGCCACGGTCATGTCAGTGGCGAAAAAAATCCGCAAAACGGCGGTGGTGTCGGGTGTCTGTGACGGCTTCATCGGCAACCGCATGATCGAGCAATACGGCCGCCAAGCGGGCTTTTTATTGGACGAGGGTTGCACCCCCGCGCAGGTCGACAAGGCGGTTGAAAAATTTGGTTTCGCCATGGGGCCGTTTCGCATGAGTGACTTGGCCGGCAACGACATCAGCTGGGCGATTCGCAAGCGCCGCTACAGCGAAAAACCCGAGATGAAGTACAGCAAGACGGCAGATTTACTCTGCGAACAAGGCCGTTTTGGCCAAAAAACCGGCGCAGGCTGGTATGACTACGTGGCCGGCAAACGCGACGCGATTCCGAATGCGGACGTGGTCGCCATGGTGGCTGAGCACCGGCAGTCGCTGGGCATCACGCCGCGCAAGATCGGGGACGACGAAATTGTGCAGCGGCTGGTCTTCAGCTTGGTCAATGAAGCCGCCCATATTTTGCAAGAGGGCATCGCCGCTAAAGCCAGCGACATCGACATCGCCTATGTGTTTGGCTATGGCTTTCCGGCGCATCGCGGTGGCCCCATGCTGTACGCCGATCAAGTGGGGCTGTTCAATGTGCTGCAAAGCATGCAGCGTTTTGCATTGAACCCGCTGGATGACGCTGACTTCTGGAAGCCTGCGCCGTTGCTGGTCCGGCTCGTCGCTGAAGGCAAGAACTTCAACTGAATCCTACCCACCGAATCCGGAGAATTCCATGACATCAGCTGTGATTGTTTCGACTGCCCGCACCCCTCTGGCCAAAAGCTGGAAGGGCTCTTTCAACATGACCCACGGTGCGACGCTGGGTGGCCATGCGGTCGAACACGCCTTGCAGCGCGCCGGCATTGAAGCCGCTGAAGTCGAGGACGTGATCATCGGTTGCGCGACGCCCGAAGGCGCGACGGGGGCCAACATTGCGCGGCAGATCGCGCTTCGCGCCGCTTGCCCGGTCAGCGTGTCCGGCATGACGGTGAATCGCTTTTGCTCGTCGGGTCTGCAGTCGATTGCGCTGGCCGCGCAGCGCGTGATCGCGGGCGAAGCCGATATTTTTGTCGCCGGTGGGGTTGAGAGCATTTCATGCGTGCAACAAGAAATGAACACGCACATGCTGAAGGACAGCTGGCTCAGTCAAAACAAACCCGAGATTTACTGGAACATGCTGCAAACCGCCGAGCAAGTGGCCAAGCGCTACGGCATCTCACGTGAGCGCATGGACGAGTACGGCGCACGCAGCCAGCAACGCGCCGCAGCCGCGCAAGCCGCCGGACTGTTTGAAGCCGAAATTGCGCCGATCACGGTGATCGCTGGCGTGATTGATCCGGTGATGGGCTTGACGACGAAAAAAGTCACCGTCAGTCGTGACGAAGGCATCCGCGAAGGCACCACGCAAGCAGGCATCAGCGGTATCAAGCCGGCCATGCCAGGCGGTCTGGTGTCAGCTGGCAATGCCAGCCAGTTTTCAGACGGTGCCGGTGCTGTCGTGGTGATGCATGAAGCCGTGGCCGAACGCAAAGGACTCAAGCCGTTGGGGCGGTTTTTAGGCTTTGCGGTGGCCGGTTGCGAGCCGGATGAAATGGGCATCGGCCCCGTTTTCGCCATACCCAAGGTGCTGGCCAAACTGGGCCTCCAAGTCCCTGACATTGACTTGTGGGAGCTCAACGAAGCCTTTGCCGTACAGGTGCTGTATTGCGCAGACAAGCTGGGCATCCCAATGGACCGCCTGAACGTCAACGGCGGCGCGATTGCTGTCGGCCACCCTTACGGCGTGAGTGGCCAGCGCTTGACCGGCCACGCCTTGTTGGAAGGCAAACGGCGCGGCGCCAAGCTGGTTTGTGTCACCATGTGCATCGGCGGCGGCATGGGTGCTGCCGGTATTTTTGAGGTGCTTTGAATGGCCACGCTGAACAACTTAAAACGCCTGCAGGCACTCATCTGGGTCTTGATTTATGGCGGCTTGCTGACGCTGGTGCTGGGTCTTTCAATGGATCGCACGGATGACTTGACCGGTTGGCCGATGATGGTTGGCGGTGGCGGCTTGGCGCTGCTTGGCGTGCTGCTGATTTATGTGCGTTCGCGGCTGAAAGTGGATGGAAAAACATGAGCTTCGGAGTCGAAATCCCCTTTGTCACTCACCTTGGTTTTGAGCTCATCCGCTTTGAAGGCGGCGAGTCAACGCTTGAGTTTTCTGCGCGGCCAGAACACCAAAACTCCTTTGGTGTGACCCATGGGGGCGCCATCATGACGCTCTTGGACGTGACCATGGCCACCGCTGCCCGCAGCGTAGCGCCCGAGATGGGCGTCGTCACGATCGAGATGAAAACCACCTTCATGAAGCCAGCGCCTGGCGACGGCAGCACCTTGACAGGTCGGGGCCACTTGATTCAACGAACAGCGTCCATGGCGTTCGTCGAGGCCAAGCTCTTTGATAGCCAAGGGCAACTTTGCGCCCAATCAACAGGTACTTTCAAATACGCCAAGCGTCCAGACAGCAACACTGCACGGGCGGGTTTGCCTGCGAATCAACCCTCCACCGATTGACCCTTCACCGGACACAAACCTTGCCGACCAACCTGCAAATTATTCTCGACAACCGCCCTGCAGCGGAAGCAATACTCAGCAATTTCAAACTGCTGACGCGCGAAACACCCGTATTGCAAGACGGACAGGTGCTGGTTCAGCACCATTTTCTGAGTCTCGACCCGTACATGCGTGGCCGAATGAACGATGCGAAGAGTTACACCGCTCCGCAAGCCGTGGGTGAAGTCATGGGCGGCGGCACCGTCGGTGAAGTGGTCGAGAGTCGCTCGACCTTGTTCACGCCCGGCGACAGGGTTGTCGGCATGGGCGGCTGGCAGAATTACAGCGTGGTCGATGCATCAACACCCGGTGCCTTGCGCAAGGTTGACACGGCCCAAGTGCCCTTGTCTTATTACTTGGGCGCTGTTGGCATGCCGGGCGTCACGGCTTGGTATGGCTTGAACAAAGTCATCGAAGCCCAGCCGGGCCAGACCGTCGTGGTCAGTGCTGCGACGGGCGCTGTGGGCAGTGCGTTTGCGGCGCTGGCCAAAACGCGCGGCTGTCGGGTTGTGGGTATCGCCGGTGGACCGGCCAAATGCGAATACGCCACCAAGGAGCTGGGCTTTGACGCCTGCGTTGATTACAAACTACACGCGGATGCTGCCTCGCTTGCAAGTGCGCTGAAGGAGGTCAGCCCAGACGGCATCGACGGCTATTTTGAAAATGTCGGCGGTAGGGTGCTCGACGCCGTGATGCTGTGCATGAATGACTTTGGCCGTATTGCGTTGTGCGGCATGATCGCCGGCTACGACGGTCAACCGCTGCCGATGAACTACCCAGCGCTGATTCTTAGAAGTCGTCTGAAGATTCAAGGATTCATCGTCACAGAGCATATGAACGTTTGGCCTGAGGCCTTGCAAGAACTTGCCACGCTGGTGGCCACCGGCAAGCTACGCCCCCGCGAAAGCGTGGCGCAAGGCTTGGCGGCTGCACCCGAAGCCTTTCTAGGATTGCTGAAAGGCAAGAACTTCGGCAAGCAAATCGTCAAGTTGATTTAAAACGACGCGCAAGCTTGCGTATCGGGATCACCGAGACCAGAACAACCGCCACAGGAGGCATGCCATGACCGAGCTGATTCTTCACCATTACCCAACATCACCCTTCGCTGAAAAAGTGCGCTTG
The DNA here is from genome assembly GCA_947451205.1 of Comamonadaceae bacterium. Taxonomy (GTDB): domain Bacteria; phylum Pseudomonadota; class Gammaproteobacteria; order Burkholderiales; family Burkholderiaceae_C; genus Polaromonas. Next base: position 9,668 of record CANFZL010000023.1, on the reverse strand, counting down.
ATGCTGGGTTACAAGAGTCTGCCTTGGCTGTCAGTCCTGATCCCGATGGTCATGCCCAAGCCGGACGTGCTGGCGCTGACGGGGGGCTATCGTAAGACGCCCGTGCTGCAAATCGGTGCCGACATGTACTGCGACACTGCGCTCATCGCGGATGTTTTAGAGCACCTTCAGCCGCAACCCACCTTGTACCCGGAACCCGTCAAGGGCTTGGTGCGCACACTGGCTCAGTGGGGCGACAGCACGCTTTTTTGGGCCGCCATGGCCTACAACATGCAACCGCGCGGGCTGGCGCAAATTTTTGCCAACACAAGCCCTGAAGCATTGCAGTCTTTTCGTGAAGACCGGGGGGCCATGAGTGCTGGCATGATGCGCCTGCGCCCGGCCGATGCAGCCGTGGCCTACAAGTCGTATTTGCGCCGCATCTCGGACATGCTCGACTTGCACCCATTTTTGCTGGGTGAGACCCCCTGCATCGCCGACTTTGCGATGTACCACCCGCTGTGGTTCACGCGCATACGAACACCCGCGCTGGCCGATATTTTGTCACTCACGCCAGCCGTACAGGACTGGCTAGACCGCATGGCCGCCATCGGTCATGGCACGTCTGAAGCGTTGAGTTCGGCTGACGCCATTGCTATCGCCGCCAAGGCAACGCCGCTGGCGCTGCGAGACGAGCTATTTCAGGACGAACACGGCATTGCGCTCGGCAGCCGTGTGAGTATCAGTGCTGAGACCTTTGGACCCGAGCCCACAGAAGGTGAGTTGATCGCCGCCACGCGCATGCACTATTCACTGCGCCGAACAGACCCAAGAGCCGGCTCCGTGCATGTGCATTTCCCGCGCATTGGATACGCGCTGAAGGCTGTGCCAGCAGGCTGAGTACAAGCAAGGGCGGTTCGGGCTCAACGCAGGCGGTTGCTTTCGGCCTCGATGACCGGTTTGCCTGTAGCCCGTTCTAAGCGGTCTTCAAGTTCACCGATGTAAGCTGCCAGTGTGTTGCCCGACTGCTCAATGCGTGACTCCAGATCTGCTTGCAAATCAGCCAAGCGCTCGTCAAGTCGTTGGCTGTCTTGAGCATCGCGCTCGACCATGGCATGGCTCTCAGCGGCCAGATACTGTTGCAACTCAGTGAAGCGCGAGGTTTCGGCTTTGTCGGCCAGTTCTCGTTGCGCTTTGAGTTCACGCGCGTTGCGCCGGTTCTCGATCAAATACGCGCTTTTGGCGTAGGCGCTGAAAAGCAGAAAGACCACCAAGGCGGCCACCAGAGCGAGCAGCATGACCATCGGCAAAGGCGCTTGTACGCTGGTGAAGCCCAGGCTCAGCGGGCTGAGTCGGTTGAATTCATCGAAATTCAAGGCCACGAAGGCCGCTGTCAAAAGAACAGCCAACAGCAGCAAAATAGACCGTATGCGCATCGGAGCTCCCATTAAAGCTCCATCATACGCAGAGCTTTAGTTAGGGGCTGTGGGAGAATGACTCTTCATTTTTTCGCCGGCTACAAGACCCTCTTACATGCAAAAAATCATCCGGCAAATTGCCGCAGAAATCAGAGTTCAAGAGCAACAAATTCGTGTTGCAGTGGAACTGCTTGACGGCGGTGCGACCGTGCCTTTCATTGCCCGCTATCGCAAAGAGGTCACCGGCGGACTCGACGACATTCAGCTGCGTGAACTGGAAGCCCGGCTGGGGTATTTGAGAGAGCTTGAAGACCGCCGTGAAACAGTGCTCAAAAGCATTGAAGAGCAGGGGAAATTGACCCCAGAGCTACGCCGCGCGATAGAAGCTGCTGGCACCAAGCAAGACCTAGAAGACTTGTACTTGCCCTACAAACCGAGGCGCCGCACCAAGGGCCAGATTGCCCGCGAGTCAGGCATTGAGCCACTGGCCGATGCGCTGTTTGCCGACCCGACGCTGGTGCCGCAAGACGCTGCAATACCCTACGTCAAAGTCGAGAAAAACGAAAGTGGAGACGACTTCACCACCGTCCAAGCGGTGCTGGACGGCGTGCGCGACATCTTGAGCGAGCGCTGGGCCGAAGACGCGCCGCTGGTGCAGTCGCTACGGGCCTGGTTGTGGAGCGAAGGGCTGTTTGGCTCGAAGCTGGTCGCCGGCAAAGACGAAAACCACCCGGACAACGCCAAGTTTCGCGATTACTTTGCCTACGACGAGCCGATTGGCCGCGTGCCGTCGCACCGGGCGTTGGCCGTGTTTCGCGGTCGCGGTTTGGAGATTTTGGATGCCAAGCTGGTCTTGCCCGAGCCGCCAGTGAGCGTCACTCCCGTGGGCGCGAAGGCTGCACCGACGGTGTCTGTTGCTGAAGGCAAGATTGCGCTGCATTTGGGCTGGAGCCACAAAGCCCGCCCTGCAGATGATTTGCTGCGCAAATGCGTGACCTGGACGTGGCGCGTCAAACTCAGTTTGTCGATTGAGCGCGACCTCTTCACGCGGCTGCGCGAAGACGCTGAAAAAGTCGCCATCAAGGTCTTTGCCGACAACCTGCGTGACCTGCTGCTGGCCGCACCGGCGGGCCCGCGCGTGGTGATGGGGCTGGACCCTGGCATCCGCACCGGGGTCAAAGTAGCGGTGGTCGACGCCACTGGCAAACTGGTCGAAACCGCCACCGTTTTCCCGCATGAGCCGCGCAAAGACTGGGAGGGCTCGCTGCACACGCTGGCCAAGCTCAGCGAAAAGCACGGTGTCAATCTGATCGCCATCGGCAACGGCACGGCCAGCCGTGAAACCGACAAGCTGGCGGCCGACCTCATCAAGCGGATCACGCAACATGCGGAGTCAACGGGAACTGTTTGGCCAATTGACAAAGTCGTGGTCAGCGAAGCCGGCGCATCGGTCTATTCCGCCAGTGAATTCGCCTCCCAAGAAATGCCCGACGTTGACGTCAGTTTGCGCGGCGCCGCCAGCATTGCGCGGCGCTTGCAAGACCCGCTGGCGGAGTTGGTCAAGATCGATCCGAAATCCATCGGCGTGGGTCAGTACCAGCACGACGTCAACCAAAGCGAGCTGGCGCGCAGCTTGGACACCGTGGTCGAAGACTGCGTGAACAGCGTCGGCGTGGACCTGAACACCGCCAGCGTGCCCTTGTTGGCCCGCGTCTCCGGCTTGAGCCAAACCGTGGCCAAGTCGGTGGTGCGCTGGCGTGATGCCAACGGCGCTTTCACCAGCCGCGCTGATCTCTTGAAAGTCACCGGCTTGGGCGCCAAAACCTTTGAACAAAGCGCCGGATTTTTGCGTCTGCACGCCAGCAGCAATCCGCTGGACATGACCGGCGTTCACCCTGAAACCTACCCGGTGGTCGAAAAAATCATTGCTCACACCGGCAAGCCGGTGGCCGAACTCATGGGCCGAGCCGAAATGCTCAAGACGCTAAGGCCTGAGCTCTTTGCCAATGAAAAGTTCGGTGTCATCACAGTCAAGGACATTTTGGCCGAGCTCGAAAAGCCGGGCCGGGACCCCCGGCCTGACTTTAAGGTGGCGCGCTTCAACGAGGGTGTCGAAGACATCAAAGACTTGGTAGAAGGCATGACGTTAGAAGGCACCGTGAGCAACGTAGCGGCCTTCGGCGCCTTTGTCGACATCGGCGTGCATCAAGATGGTCTGGTGCATGTGAGCCAGCTGGCCAACAAGTTCGTCACCGACGCGCGTGAAGTCGTTAAAACGGGTGACATCGTCAAGGTCCGCGTGACCGAAGTCGACGTCGCCCGCAAACGCATCGGCCTGACCATGAAGCTGGACGCCGTCCCTGCGCGCCGAGACGCGCCACGCGACAACAAGTTCGAAGGGGCGGCCCGTGGTATGCGGGTGCCGCAAGGCCAAAACTTCGCCAGCCGAAACGAGCCAGCCGGGCAGGGCAGCGCCATGGCATCGGCTTTTGCCAAGCTGCAAAGTCTAAAAAAATGAGCTTGTCGGCACCGCGTTCGTTGCCGTAGCGTCGTTGGCGTTGGGGCTTCGAGTGTTGTGCGCTGCTCATGGGGACGGCCTGCATGGGAGGTTAGCCCAAGGAAAAAGCGCCATCTTGAACCCTTTCAACAAGACCCAGAACCAGCGGCTGGCGGCGATGACGCCGATTCCCAACGCCGCTGGAGCTACGCCTTGTTGCCGGGTTGTGTTTAGCGCGTTGATGTCGATGGCGAATTGTGCCCGCGCCCAGAGTTTGAAATTTCACTTTGGGGCTCCGCCATCGAGATCGGCAGAGACCGGACGAATAACACCTTCAATGTGGCAGTTTTACCAGGCAAGTCAGCCCCATAATTACCAACAACGGCTCACGACCTCCATCAATTCCTTTTAGAGAGCACTTTCCCCCATGGAACTTCTACTCGACCCGAATGTCTGGATCGCCTTTGCGATGTTGGCCGCCTTGGAAATCGTTCTGGGCATCGACAACATCATCTTTATTTCGATTTTGGTGGGTCGCTTGCCGCCGCATATGCGCGACAAGGCTAGGCGTCTGGGGATTGGCTTTGCAATGATCTCGCGCTTGCTGTTGCTGTTCACCCTGACGTGGGTCATGGGACTGACGGCAGACCTTTTCAACGCATTGGGCCAAGGCATCAGCGGCCGTGATTTGGTGCTGTTGTTCGGTGGTGTGTTCTTGCTCTACAAAGCCTCGCATGAGATTTTTGTGGAGGTCGAAGCCCGCGAACAACATGCGCCGCCGGAGACCGATGCAGTGCTGCTGAAGGCGACGGGGCAGAAGCTCTTTTGGAGCATCATCGGTCAGATCGCCATCATCGACATCGTTTTCTCGCTGGACTCAGTTATAACGGCGGTCGGCATGGTTGACGAAATCAGCATCATGGTGGCGGCTGTTGTCGCGTCAGTGGCGGTGATGCTGGTTGCGGCCAAACCGATTGGCGACTTCGTTGACAGCCACCCCTCGGTGAAAGTGCTGGCGCTGGCCTTTTTGATCATGGTCGGCATGGCGCTGACCGCTGAAGCCTTTGAGCAGCATGTGCCCAAAGGCTACATTTACGCCGCCATGGCGTTTTCCTTGGCTGTTGAGGCGCTGAACATTCGCGCTCGATCTAAACGGTTAAAGACCACGAACAAAACTAGCGCGAAGCCTTGATCTTTGGTTTTTTTTCAGATCGGTGGCGCGCCAAGGTCAATTATCGCCGGCTGTTTTGGCTAGACATGGTGGCGGTCGGCACGCTGATCAATCTGTTCATCAGCTTCGCGGCATTGATGCTAGTGGCCCTCGGCGGTGAACCAATATGGGCCGTCTTGTTGCATTTCTCAACGCTGCCCTACAACGCCTTTCTCCTGGCGGCCATCTGGCGTTTACCTGCGGTCACGCCAGCGACGCGGCTTGCTTCCAGCGCATGGTTTGTTGCCATGGCCGTGGTATGAGTCACCACAACATCGACGCTTGCAGCATCTGCCGATAGTCCTCTGCCGTGGCGATGCGCGGATTGGTCAAGTGGCAATGGTCGGCCAGCGCACCTTCAATCACTTTGTCGAATAGCGCCGGCGTCACACCCATGGCGGCCAAGCCCTTAGGCAGGCCGAGGCGAGCGCTCATGTCTTGAATGGCTTCGGGAATATCGTTGCCGGATGACAAATTCATCGCTCGTGCCATCCGCTCAAGGCGTCGGTCTTTTTGCATGGATTCAGCGCTGGCGTTGAAGCGCACGACGGCAGGTAAAAACATGGCGTTCAGCGTGCCATGGTGCAGGCGCGGGTCAACGCCGCCCAAACTGTGGCTGAGCGAGTGCACGCAGCCCAAGCCCTTTTGAAAAGCCATGGCACCTTGCATGGCGGCGCTCATCATGTTGAGCCGCGCATCACGGTCTTGCCCGTTGCGGGTGGCTTGCTCAACGTTCGCCCAACCGCGTTCAAGACCATCTAGGCCAATGCCGTCAGCAGGGGGGTTGAAGGCGGGTGCCATGAAAGTTTCCATGCAATGCGCGATAGCGTCCATGCCCGTGGCTGCGGTAAGTTGCGGCGGCAGACCGAGCGTGAGTTCAGGGTCACAAATGGCGCTTTTGGGCACCAAAGACCAAGAATGAAAGCCTAGTTTTCGGTGGTCATCGACGATGAGAATCGCTCCGCGAGCGACTTCGCTGCCAGTACCGCTGGTGGTGGGCACGGCAATGATGGGCGCCACACGGTCGGTGATCTTGGCTGACCCCCCTTCAATCGTGGCGTATGTTTTGAGTGGCCCCGGATGCGTCGCAGCAATCGCCACGCCCTTGGCGCAATCTATCGCGCTGCCGCCACCGACGGCAATCAGGCCGTCACACCGAGCCGATGCGTAAAGCGCTGCGGCTTCACGCACAGCCGCTTCGGTCGGGTTCGAAGGAGTTTGGTCAAAAATGCTGACAGGCAAGCCGGCCAATGCATCGAGTGCTTTTTGCAACACGCCAGCCGCCCTCACGCCTTGGTCTGTGACGATCAGCGGGCGCTGAATGCCGTTGCGCTCGCATTCTTGACGCAGCAACTTGACGGCGCCAAATTCAAATTGGATCTGAGTGACGTAATAAATCAATGCCATAGTTTGTCCTTGCTTTAGGTTTTTTGTAATCGGTGTTTATTTGTCATATTCAGCTAGCAGCAACAAGAACTGACTAGTTCAAGTTTCGACCAAGCGATATCATTGAAATCTCGTCCATATGCCAATGATCTTATAAAAAAATGGAATTTTTGTGCCATAACGCGTTGTACCTGATGCCATGAAACGCCCCGAGCCCGAACAGCTTATGACCCCTGCCATGCGCAGCGTGGTGTCAGCGATGGCACGTGCTACACGGCCACCTTTTTACAGTATGACGCCGAGGCAAGCCAGAGCGACCTATGAAATAGGCGCTGGGGTACTGGAATTACCCGTCAGAGCACTGCCGAAAGTGCAAGATTTCACGCTGTCAGTCCGTGACGGAAATTCACTGGCGGCACGCCTTTATGTGCCGCGTGAGCCCACTCAGAAGCTAGGTGGATGGCCAACCTTGCTGTATTTTCATGGCGGCGGTTTCACGATTGGCAGCATCAACTCGCACGATGTGCTGTGTCGCGAACTGAGTCATGGCGCCGACTGTGCGGTTGTTTCTGTCAACTATCGTCTTGCACCAGAGCACAAGTTCCCAACCGCAGCGAACGACGCTTGGGATGCATTGCTGGGTCTGGTGGCGATGGCAGACACCTTGGGGCTGGATGTCAGCCGCTTGGCCGTTGGCGGTGACAGCGCCGGTGGCACGCTGGCCGCCGTGTGCGCTGTTCTTGCACGGGACGCCGGCCTGCCGTTGGTGCTCCAGTTGCTGATTTACCCCGGCTGTGCTGCGCACCAAGATACCCGTTCACACCACACATTTGCACATGGTTTTGTCTTAGACGAACCCAGCATCACATGGTTTTTTAACCAATACATCCGTACGCCCGCAGACCGCGATGACTGGCGTTTTTCGCCCTTGAACGCACCCGATGTCGATGGTGTGGCACCGGCTTGGCTGGGTTTGGCGGAATGTGATCCGCTGGTCGATGAAGGTTTGCTTTACGCGGATAAATTGCGCGCGGCTGGCGTCGCGGTGGATTTGGAAATTTACCGCGGCGTGACGCATGAATTCATCAAAATGGGTCGAGCCATACCCGAGGCATTGCAAGCGCAAGCAGATGCAGCACAGGCTCTGCGCCAAGCGTTTGATAAATAGTAGACCCACAATAAAAAAAAGCCATAACAAGAGAAAAAGGGAAACTAGACGCCATGACAGTCATCACCACACTCCCACCGCAGCTGGAAGATTTTCGTTTTTCACATCGACTGCGTGTCCGTTGGGCCGAAGTTGACATGCAAAAGATTGTCTTCAATGCCCACTACCTGATGTACTTCGACACGGCCATCGCCGATTACTGGCGAACGCTGGCCTTGCCCTATGAAGCATCCATGCGTGAACTGGGCGGGGAGCTTTACGTTAAAAAAGTCAACATGGAATACCATGCGTCGGCGCGCTTTGATGACCAACTCGTCGTGGCCATTCAGTGCCAAAGTATCGGGACTTCTTCGATCATTTTTACCGGTGTCATTTATCGAGGTGACGACTTGATCGTGACCTGCGAGTTACTTTATGTGTTTGCCGATCCGATCACCCAGAGATCGTGTCCGGTGCCTGATGTGCTCCGAAAAGTGCTGGAAAATTTTGAAAACGGTCAGCCTGTTTTGACACTCAAAACAGGCCCCTGGGATGATTTGGGATGGGACGCAATGGAGATCCGCATTGAGGTCTTTGTCGATGAGCAGATGATTCCCTTGGAGCTGGAGAACGATGAAGACGATGCCGCTGCCTTTCATGCAGTCGCCTACAACGGTTTGGGTCAAGTGGTCGCCACGGGGCGCTTGCTCAAAGGCCAGCAAGGGCAAGGCCGGATTGGTCGAATGGCGGTCAAGCGGGTGCTCAGAGGTTCAGGCCAAGGGGCTGCTGTGTTAGCCGCTTTGCGAACCGAGGCGATGCGGCGAGGCGACTCAGAACTGGCGCTGCACGCGCAAACCAGCGCCCGGGGTTTCTATGAGCGACTTGGATTCAAGGCGCGTGGAGATGTGTTTGACGAAGTCGGTTTGACGCACATTGAGATGTTTCTTGTGTTGTAGAGCCGAGCGGCGTTAAGAAACACGCAGCGGCCAACTCAGTTGGACCATAGCGGGGGCAAAAGTGTCGGTTTTTTGAGCTTGTGTATCCAGCGTTTTTTCGCAGATGGTTGCGCTGAACGTGCCTTCTGCGGTTTGGGCTACCCACATCAGCGTGCTGCAGCGCGTGCCGTAGCCACGTTCAGGCATGTCGATCAACGCGCTCGACAAGGCGTGTTCGAGCGCCGGTGCAACACCGGTATTCGGCAACTCATGCACGGCCGCACGTTGCGGGCTGGCCAGCGCTGCCCACAATTTTCGGCTCAAGGCGGATTCATTGGTTTTGTCGCTGGACTCGGTGTCGCTGGCTTGGGTCAGTGCCATTTGCATGGCTGTTTTCAGCGCCAACGTTTTAGGCCACGGCGTGTCCAGCAAAGCGTTTGACAAACCATAAATGCCAGGCGGCAGCTGCCGTGTTTGCCAGCCAGAAGTCGTTCTATGGCTGTTCAGGGGCGCAGCGTCAGTCAGCAAGTCGCCGCGGTTGCTGGCCCAGGACCATTCGCCTCTTAAAAAATCACCGATCAGCAGATTGCAGCCGCCGTAGGATGAGGCCTCGGTGGTGGCGAGAAATTCAGTGGCATTCATCTGTCCCTCGAGCCAGCGCAATGGCAAATCGCCACGCGATAAAGCCGCAGTAGCAGCATCGGGTTCGCGCACATTGGTCAGCAACGCGATGCGGCCACCGGGCGTGCTGCCCATCCAGGTGCCCCCGGCGCGCACGTCGCGACCAGAGATCAAGGTCACGTCGTCGGGCGTACTCCAGACGGCCAGCGACAGCGTTGGTCGGTCGCGAAATTCATCGCGATTGGAGGCGATCACCAACGGCCAGCGAGCCGATGCGCCAATCGCTATCGCCAGCAAACACATCTCAGATGTCTTCGAGCAGTGGATAAGGCAATCTCAGCAAGCTGAGCCGCGGTCCGCTGGCCGACACCGCCGTCAGTTGGCCGTCCAGAGCGGCCGCAGTTTGCATCGACACGATGGCGTCAAAACCGCCAGCGGGTGCGGGCGCAGCAGAGGCGACGAGGCCGCAAGGTTG
>CANFZL010000022.1 GCA_947451205.1 Comamonadaceae bacterium | reverse complement strand
GGCACCCACGGAAATCCAGCCTGCTACTTTGAGTTTTTGACCCATAAAAAAACACCTTCATTGGCCTTGTCCCCAAGGCGTTACAACATGTGCTGCACAGGCCCCCGGCAAGAATGTGAAGCAATATACACCTTGGAGAAAAGCCTTGCTAGACAGTTCCGCAGGAAACCTGATCCAAATCAAAATAGCCGGTCAAAACCGAGCTGTTTTACTTTTTTGAGATGGCGGAGCCGAAATTTGACCTAGCCAGTTCAGCTTTTGCCCTGCGCCGCTACCGCCGCCGCCGCCCTGGCAATCGCTTCGATGTCGCCTAAGTAATAGTGGCGAATCGGCCTGAGCTCGGCGTCCAACTCATAGACCAGCGGAATGCCATTTGGAATGTTCAGGCCAACAATGTCCGCGTCAGACATGTTGTCTAGGTACTTGACCAGCGCCCGGATGGAGTTGCCGTGGGCCGCCATCACAATGCGCTTGCCGGCTTTAATCGCTGGCGCAATCGATTCCGTCCATAGCGGCATGACCCGCGCCACAGTGTCTTGCAGGCATTCAGTCAGGGGCACTTGTTGCGGGGCCAGTTTGGCGTAGCGAGGGTCACTGCGTTCGCAGCGCTCGTCGTCCGGCGACAGGGCCGGTGGCGGCACATCGTAGCTGCGGCGCCAGGCAAGTACCTGCGCATCGCCGTATTTTTTGGCGGTTTCCGCCTTGTTCAAGCCTTGCAGCGCACCGTAATGGCGCTCATTCAGGCGCCAGCTGTGGACCACTGGCAGCCAAGTCCGATCCATCTCGTCAAGCACGTGCCAGAGTGTCCGGGTCGCCCGTTTCAGGACGCTGGTGTAAGCCACATCGAACTCGTAGTTTTCATTTTTAAGCAGCTTGCCAGCACTCAGTGCTTGGGCAATGCCGGTCGGCGTCAAGTCGACGTCGGCCCAGCCGGTGAAGCGATTTTCAAGATTCCAGGTGGACTCGCCGTGGCGGATAAGCACTAATTTGTACATGAAGGAACACTTGAAAAAGTCGGGTTGCAGGGGTTTGGCAGCAGGCGCGCTGCGCAAGGTTCAGCCTCCATTCTAAAATCATGACTAAACTGCCGAACGGCACAACACTCAAAAGGCTTAAAAGTGAAATTTCTGATCGACAACTGGATGCTGATTTCCGTCGCGCTGGCCGCTGGCGGTATGCTGGTTTGGCCCCTCATCGCCAGCAGCACTGCTGCCGGAAACCTCAGCGCTGCGGCTGCAGTGCAATTGATCAACCGCGAAAAAGCCGTGGTGATTGACGTTTGCGAGGTCGATGAATTTGCCGCCGGCCACGTCGCCAACGCCAAGAATATTCCTTTTAGCCAGTTGGAAGACAAGCTGCCCAGCACGGTCAAGAACAAGGCTTTGCCAGTTATTTTTCTGTGCCAGTCCGGTGCTCGCGCCGGCCGCGCCGTGGCCGTCGCCAAAAAGCTCGGCTACGACCAAGCTCAAAGCCTGAGCGGCGGGCTCAAAGCCTGGCGCGAAGCCAATTTGCCTGTTCAAAAGGCTTGAACATGCAAAGCGTCAAAATTTACACTACGGGCTCCTGCCCTTATTGCATCCAAGCCAAGGCACTTCTAAAGCAGCGCGGCGTTGTTGAGCTCGACGAAGTCCGCGTCGACATGCTGCCGGGCGAGCGTGAAAAAATGATGACGATCACCGGTCGCCGGACCGTACCGCAGATCTTCATCGGTATCACACATGTGGGTGGTTGCGACGATTTGGTGGCGCTCGATAGCCGTGGCGGTCTGCTGCCCTTGCTGGCTGCCGCCTGATTTCCAGTAAATCATGGCTCGGGCGTCTGCTTCACTGTGGCCGGCTGAGCTTCTTTTGGCCGATCGTCCGGACATAATCCTTGAGCTTGCATCGCCTTCATCGGCCGCAGGCATTTCTTTTTAGTTTGTTGAAAGAGCACCATGGCCGAAGCCAATCTTGACCCTGTTTTCCAAATTCAACGCGTTTACCTCAAAGATATCTCGCTAGAGCAGCCGAATTCCCCCGCGATCCTGCTCGACCCCGAACAACCTAGTGTCGACATTCAATTGGGCGTTGAAACATCGCCTGTCGCCGACGGTCTTTTCGAAGTGACTGTGACCGCGACCGTGCACACCAAAATCAATGAGAAGACGGTATTTTTGGTGGAAGCCAAGCAAGCCGGCATCTTTGAAGTTCGTAACGTCGAAGCCGATCAACTCGGTTCGATTCTCGGTATCGCCTGCCCACAAATCGTCTACCCCTACCTGCGTGGCAACGTCGCTGACGTGATCCAGCGCGGTGGTTTTCCGCCTGTGCATTTGGCTGAAATCAACTTCCAAGCGATGTTCCTGCAGCAGCAAGCTGATGCTGCCGCTCAGGCCGCACCGCAGATCCTTGTTTAAGTTTTGATTCATTTCCCACTGTTGAGTCGTCGTGCGCTTGCAGGGCTGGGCGCGTTATGAAAATTCTTGTCATCGGCGCTGGCGCTTGGGGCACTGCACTGGCGGTGTCGGCCAGTCTCAAAACTATTTCTGGACAAGCCGCGCATGAGGTGTCGTTGTGGGCCCGCAACGCGGCCTTGGTCGAGACCGTGCAATCGACTCGCCAAAACGAGCGCTATTTGCCAGGCATCACGCTGGCCCCTGGCCTGCAGGTGCTGGGCGGCACTGACGCCTCTTTGGAAGCGGCTCTCGTTGGTCAAGACCTGATCGTTATCGCCACGCCGATCGCTGGCGTGCGCGGTGTTTTCCAGCGGCTGCAACAAGCCCAGGTGCGTGTGCCTGTGGCTTGGTTGAGCAAAGGCTTTGAGGCGCCATTGGTCGGTACTGCCAGCACTGTGGTTGCTACTGGCGCTGCACAGGCAGCCTTGCCCGGCGTGGGTTTGCTGGTCCACGAGATCCTGGCGCAAGTCGCTCCCGACTTGCTGGCGGGTGTTCTGAGTGGCCCGAGTTTTGCGCGTGAAGTGGCGGCGGGTCAACCGACGGCACTGGTTGCGGCCAGTGAGCACACCGACGTGCGGGCTGCGCTGGTCGAGGCTTTTCACAGCGACACCTTGCGGGTCTACGCGAGCGACGACATCATTGGTGTTGAAGTCGGTGGCGCGGTTAAAAACGTGCTGGCCATCGCGACCGGTTTTTGCGATGGTTTGAAGCTTGGACTGAATGCCCGCGCAGCGCTCATCACCCGAGGTTTAGCCGAGATGAGCCGGCTCGGTGTGGCGCTTGGCGCTCAAAACGAAACTTTCACGGGCTTGTCGGGGCTGGGTGATTTGGTGCTCACCGCCACCGGTGACTTGAGCCGCAACCGCCAAGTCGGTTTGTTGCTGGCGCAAGGTCAAACACTGGCTCAGGCGGTGGCTTCATTGGGTCATGTTGCCGAAGGTGCTTATTGCGCGCGGACGGTGGTGCAGCGGGCCCAAGCACTTGGCATTGAAATGCCGATTTCCGAGGCTGTCGTCTCCCTGCTAGACGGCGAAGTCACACCAGCACAGGCTGTGGCCTCGCTGATGGAGCGTGACGCGACCGTTGAGCAAGGCTGACGCCCGCCGTACTGACTTCTGTGAGGCTCAAATCTCCAGGTTGTCAATCAGCCGTGTCATGCCGAGCTTGGCTGCGCCCAGCACCACCAAGGGTTCCGTGCCCAGTGGGCCTGATTGCGCAAGCGGGCTGAACAAATCTGCCCGCTTGCGCACTGTCAGGTAATCCGGCTTCCAGCCGCGCCGCGCTAGTGCTTGCATGGCTGCGGCTTCGAGTGCCTGCAGGTCAGTCGCTTGAGCACCTTGGGCGGCTTGGCCCAAGGCTGTCAACGCGATGGAGAGTTGCACCGCTTCTGCACGCTCGGCAGGGCTGAGGTAAGTGTTACGGGACGACAAGGCCAGACCGTCGTCCGCACGCAGCGTCTCACCGGTCATGATCTCAATTGGCAAGGCAAATTGCTGCACCATGCGGCGGATCACCATGACCTGCTGGTAATCCTTCTTGCCAAAGGCTGCAACGCCCTCTGGCTTGCCGGCAAAAACACACGAAAAAAGCTTTAAAACGACCGTGCTGACACCAATAAAAAAGCCGGGCCTGAAATGTCCTTCCAAAATATCTGCCAGCTCTGACGCAGGATGCACCTTGTAGGTCTGCGGTTCGGGGTAGAGCTCTTTTTCGCGCGGCGCAAACAGCACGTTGCAACCGGCTTCTTTCAGGCGCTCTGCGTCAGCGTCCAGCGTGCGTGGGTAGCTGTCGAAGTCCTCATGCGGCGCAAACTGCAAACGGTTGACAAAAATGCTGGACACCGTGACGTCGCCCAAGGCCGAGGCTTGCTTGACCAGCGCAATATGTCCATCATGCAGGTTGCCCATGGTTGGCACGAAAGCCGGCCGCCGATAGGCACTCAGGTGCTGGCGCAAGTCGGCAATGGTGTGAACAATATGCATCAAAAAATCCTAGCAGCCAGAGATGTTGAAAAGCGGAGAGCGAAAAATAACCAAGCGACTACCAAGCATGAAGGGCGTCAACCGGAAAACTGCCTTCTTTGATAGCTTTGACATAGGCTTCCATAGCGCCTCGCACGTTGCCAGCATCGTCCATGAAGTTGCGCACAAAGCGTGGCATTTTCCCTAAGTTGATGCCAAGCATGTCGTGCAACACCAGCACTTGGCCGGCGGTGTCTTTGCCAGCGCCAATGCCTATGGTCGCGCAGCGTGTGAGTTCGGTCGTCAGCGCTGCGGCAACCGCTGCGGGCACCATTTCAAGCACGATCATGGTGGCCCCAGCGTCTTGCAATTCATGCGCATGTTGCTTCATCAACGCGGCTGATGCGTCGGTTTTCCCTTGTACCCGGTAACCGCCTAGGGCGTGCACGGTTTGCGGCGTCAGCCCGAGGTGGGCGCACACCGGGATCCCGCGCTCGACCAGAAAACGCACGGTCTCGGTGGTCCAGCCGCCGCCCTCTAACTTGACCATGTGCGCACCGGCTTGCATGAGCACACTGGCGCTGCGAAAAGCCTGCTCACGCGACTCGTGGTAACTGCCGAAGGGCAGATCGCCAATCAGCCAAGCAGTGCCTTGTGAGCGACGCAGACCATTGGCTACGCATTCGGTGTGGTGGCGCATGGTTTCCAGCGACACGCCAACGGTGCTGGTCAGGCCCTGACAGACCATGCCGAGCGAATCGCCAACCAAAATGCACTCGACGCCAGCGGCGTCAGCCACGGCTGCAAAAGTCGCGTCGTAGGCCGTCAACATGGTGATTTTTTCGCCCTGTTGATGCATCTCGCGCAAGCGCGGCAAGCTGACGGGTTTGCGCTGCGAAGTTGCTGCTGTGGGCGGCAGCGTGCCATAAGGAGTTGCAGAAGGTGTGGTCGTGCTGTTCATAGTTGTGAGTCCTGAATTGAGCGAGAGACTAAGCAGCGGGTGTGCAGCAGTGCGTATTAGATTTCAGCGCACTTCGGGGGCCGAGCGGCTCATGCCAAGACGCTGCAGCAATTTCACGTCAGCGTCGGTGTCGGGGTTGCCGGTGGTTAGCAACTTGTCGCCGTAAAAAATCGAGTTGGCGCCGGCCAGGAAACACAGGGCTTGCATACCGTCACCCATTTGCTGGCGACCGGCCGACAAGCGCACCCGTGCTTTGGGCATGGTGATGCGGGCGACAGCAATGGTGCGAACAAATTCAAATGGGTCTAAGTCAGCTTGATTCGCCAGCGGCGTGCCTTCAACCTTGACCAGGTTGTTGATTGGCACCGACTCGGGATAGGGAGTGAGGTTGGCCAACTCGGCGACCAGGCCGGCACGTTGGCGACGCGTTTCGCCCATACCGACGATGCCGCCGCAGCAGACCTTGACGCCGGCGCTGCGCACCCGTGCCAGCGTGTCCAGCCGGTCTTGGTAGTCGCGGGTGGTGATGATATCGCCGTAAAAATCGGGCGCGCTGTCGAGGTTGTGGTTGTAGTAGTCCAAGCCGGCGCTTTGCAGTGTTTGGGCGTGGCCGTCTTCCAGCATGCCCAAGGTCGCGCAGGTCTCTAAGCCCAACGCTTTGACGGTGCGCACCAGTTCGGCTACTTTTTCAATGTCGCGGTCTTTGGGTGAGCGCCAAGCGGCACCCATGCAAAAGCGGGTCGCGCCAGCGGCTTGAGCAGCTTTGGCCGCCAGCAAAACCTCAGCCGGTTCCATCAGCTTGCTGGCTTCTACGCCGGTGTCATAGCGGGCGGCTTGTGGGCAGTAGCCGCAGTCTTCGGCGCAGCCGCCAGTTTTGACCGACAGCAGCGTGGCAAATTCAATGTGCGCTGGATTGAAGTTGTCGCGGTGCACTGTTTGGGCTTGAAACATCAGTTCTGGAAACGGCAGGTTCAGCAGCGCTTCAATGGCGTCAACACTCCAGCGGCCGGGTTCCTTGAGGGCAGCCGGACGCGGTGGGTGGAAGGCGAGAGGTTGGGTCAAAACAGCGGACATGAACATGGGGCTCCAGAATAAATTGTGCGGTTGGTGCTCGCCAGCTTCGACTTTTAATTTTACCCAGCCCTGCGGCTGGCAACGGTTTCATGCGGCAGCTGGCTTGGCCAGCGCCGTCAGGGCTTGCACCAAGCGGTCAACATCGGCCTCGGTGTGCGCCGCCGACAAGGCAATGCGCAATCGTGCCGTGCCTTCTGCCACGGTGGGCGGGCGAATCGCCGGCACCCACAAACCGCGTTCGCGCAGGCCTTGCATGACGGCCAGCGCTGCGTCGTTGGGGCCGATCAGCAGCGGTTGAATGGCAGTCGCTGATGCGCCGAGTTGCCATGAACCGCCTTGCAGGCCTTGGTTGAGACCGGACCTTAAACGCGCAATCAGTCTCTGCAGGTGTTCGCGTCGCCACTCGTCTTGCGCTATCAATTGCAGACTCATTTGCAAGGCGCTGGCCAACAACGCGGGCGCAGCGGTGGCAAAAATATAACTGCGGGTTTTTTGCAGCAACCATTCCACCAGCGCTTCGCTGCCCGCGACAAAAGCCCCGGCCACGCCGGCGGCTTTGCCCAGTGTGGCCATGTAAAGAACACGCGGCGAGGCGTTTTGACCTGTCAAGTTGAAGTGGGCCAGGCAACCCCTTCCTTGCGGGCCTAGCACGCCAAAGCCGTGCGCATCGTCGAGCAGCAGCAAGGCGTCGTGGCGTTCGCACAGCGCCAACAGCGTAGGCACATCGGCGACATCACCGTCCATGCTGAACACGGCGTCGCTGATGACGAGTTTGCGCGGCGCCGGACTGCTCGCGAGTTGCTGTTCTAGCGCCGTCATGTCGGCATGCGCATAGCGGTGAATCTGAGCGCCTGAGAGTCGGGCACCGTCGATCAGGCAGGCGTGGTTGAGCGCGTCCGAAAATATCGCATCACCCTTGCCCACCAGCGCGGGAACTATGCCGATGTTGGTGGCGTACCCAGCATAAAAGTAAAGCGCACGTGGCTGCCCCACAAAGCGGGCCAGCGCGTGCTCCAGCGCATCGTTGGCGCTACTGTGACCGCTGACCAAGGGCGAGCCACCCGAGCCGACGCCAAAAGCACGTGCGCCGTCGCAGGCGGCTTGCACCAGCGCCGGGTGGTTGGCCAGTCCTAGATAGTCGTTGCTGCAAAAAGCCAGCAGGCGCTGCCCATTGACGCGCAGGTAGGCGCCTTCTTCTGGCGCCACCACTTGTCGTTGGCGTCGCAGGTGCAATCGGTCTAGCTCGCCAAGGCGTGCTGAAAATTCGTCAAGCCAAGAGCCAGTTAAAGACGCGGTGTTTGCCATGTGAGCGGGAGTTCAAGGTGGATATCTCGGGCCTCAGGCTGAGCTTGGTGAGCGATGCTTGCCAGCAGCGGCGCCTGAAGCTGTTGTAGCAAAAAAGCGATGTTGTCGGCTTGCGCCAGCATGTCGGGGTCTACATGGTTGGCGACCCAGCCCGCCAGCGTCAGACCGCGTGCGCGAATGGCCCCAGCTGTCAGTAACGCGTGGTTGAGGCAACCCAACCGCAGGCCAACCACCAGCACCACCGGTAGTCCCAGCGCTTGCGCCAGATCAGCGCCGGTCTGTGTGTCCGATAGCGGCACCATGAAACCGCCTGCGCCTTCAACCACGACAGCATCAGTCTGCGCCAGCAATTGCTGGTGGCACGCGACCAAGTGCTCGATAGAAATTTCCACACCGGCGCGCGCAGCCGCAATATGCGGCGACAGCGGATCTGGCAGCAGCACCGGGTTGTCGAGTTCAGGCGGCACCGCGAAGTTGGAGGCCGCGCGCAGTGCCAACACATCGTCGTTGGCTTGAAAGCCGTCCACCAGCGTGGTTCCCGCCGCCACCGGCTTCATGCCGACGACGCGCGGGTAATGCCTAGCCAGCGCGTGCAGCAGCGCAGCACTCACCAGCGTTTTGCCGACGCCGGTGTCGGTGCCGGTGACAAAGATCGAAAATTTTTGCAGATCAAGCATGGGTATTTTCTTCGGCCAGTGTGGCCTCTAGTGCGGCCAGCGCACCGCTTGCCAAGTGGCCGGCAGTGTCCTCATTCATCACATAAGGCGGCATGGCATAAATCGTGTTGCCAATCGGCCGCAGCAACACACCTTGTTCCATGGCGTGTTGCTGGAAGGTCCGTGAAAAAGTAGGCGCCGTGGTGTCCACATCCCAGGCCCAAATCATGCCAAGTTGCCGAGCATTTTTGATGCGTGCATGGGCGGTCAAGGACGCGAAGGCTTGGCTGATGGTCTTGGCCAGGGTGATGTTGTTGGCCAGCACATCGTTTTTTTCGAACAGTTCCAGCGTGGCCAGCGCGGCGCGGCAGGCCAGCGGATTGCCAGTGTAAGAGTGAGAATGCAAAAAGCCGCGAGCGACATCGTCGTCGTAAAAAGCTTGGTAAACCGTGTCGGTGGTCAGCACGGCGGAGAGCGGCAGTGTGCCGCCGGTCAGGCCTTTGGACAGGCAGATGAAGTCTGGCCGAATGCCGGCTTGCTGGTGCGCAAACATCGTTCCTGTGCGGCCAAAGCCTGTGGCAATTTCATCAACCACCAAATGCACGTCATAGCGGTGGCACAGCGCACGCACTTGCTGCAAATAACTGGCGTCGTGCATGGCCATGCCGGCGGCACACTGCACCATCGGTTCGACAATCAGCGCTGCCGTGTTGGCGTGGTTCGCCTCCAGCCAGACTTGCAGCGCATTGGCCGCGCGCGTGGCGACGTCGGCGGCGCTTTCACCCGGCTGCGCTGAACGTGCGTCGGGGCTGGGCACGGTGGCCGCCAGCCGCACCAGCGGTGCGTAGGCTTCCCGAAAAAGCGCGATGTCAGTGACCGCCAGCGCGCCCACGGTTTCGCCGTGGTAGCCGCCCGCTAGGCCGACAAAACAGCACTTCTCAGGCCTGCCGCTGTTGCGCCAGTAATGGGCGCTCATTTTCAAAGCAATCTCAGTGGCCGATGCGCCGTCGCTAGCGTAAAAGGCATGGCCCAGACCCGTCAACTGCCCGAGCTTTTCGGACAGTTCGACAACGGGCTCATGCGTAAAACCCGCCAGCATGACGTGGTCGAGCTGCTCAAGTTGCGCCACCAGCGCCGCCTTGATGTGCGGGTGACTGTGACCAAACAGGTTGACCCACCAAGAGCTGACGCCGTCAAGGTAGCGGCGGCCTTCAAAGTCATACAACCACACGCCTTGGGCCTTGGCGATGGGCACCAAGGGTAGCGACTCGTGCCGCTTCATTTGCGTACAGGGGTGCCACACATGCTGCATGCTGCGCTGAATCAGTGTGGAGTTGTCCATGGGGATTCCAGAGGTGGAAAGGGTGGTGCAGGCTAAACCGCGTGTCGGTGGGCCTGAGCATTTCGATTGTATTGGGCGTGGTGCTGCGCAGCCTCAGCAACAATGGACGATTGCCAACCCAAGTTCCAGTGATTCGTGATGAAAAAAAGACCCAGCAGCCAAGTCACCCTCAAGCCGAAACATTTTCCGGTCGCCGCATGATCTCTGCGCGTATCGACTTTTCTGATCCCCACGACCCGACAGGGCCGCGTTTGCGCCATGCTTTTGGCGGCCCGAGCCAAGTCTTGGTGGCGCGTGCGCTGGCCGACGTCAGGCCGCTATTGGACGCCGTTCAAGCTGCTGCGGAGCAGGGTTTTTGGTGTGTCGGCTATTTGGCTTACGAGGCTGCGCCCGCCTTTGACAGCGCCTTCAGTGTGCATGTCGCCGACGGTCCGCTAGCCTGGTTTGCGGTCTACCAGACAGCTTTACCTTGGCCTGACGACGCCGATGATCTTGCAAAACCTGTCAACGTCGATTGGCAAGCGAGTTGTAGCCGTCCTGCGTTCGATGCGGCTTTTGAGAAGATTCAAAACGCCATCGCCGCCGGCGAGTTGTATCAAGTCAACTTCACTGCGCCTGTGCAGGGACAACCGTCGGTGAAAGCGGCTTCACCGGCCCTGTTCAGCGCGCTGCAGCGGGCCCAACCCGGCGGTTACGCCGTCTACTTGGACACCGGCGACCAACAAGTGCTCTCGGTCTCGCCGGAGTTGTTTTTTGACTGGCGTGCCGGACAGCTGCTAGCGCGGCCCATGAAGGGCACGGCCGCACGCGGCGACTCGCCTGAAAGCGATGCGGCGCAGGCTGAGCAGCTGCGCACATCGGTGAAAGAGCGGGCTGAAAACGTCATGGTGGTGGACTTGCTGCGCAACGACTTGTCGCGTGTCGCCCAGCCCTTCAGCGTGCAGGTGCCGCGTTTGTTTCACACCGAAGCCTTGCCGAGCGTGTGGCAGATGACCTCGGATGTCGTGGCCCGCACGCGCCAAGGCTGCACCTTGGCCGATGTTTTTGCAGCGCTGTTTCCTTGTGGTTCTGTGACGGGTGCGCCCAAGGTCAGCGCGATGCAGCTGATTCATATCCTAGAGCCGCAGGCGCGCGGCGTTTACTGTGGCGCATTGGGTGTGGTGCAACCCGGTGGCGCGGCGACCTTTAATGTGCCGATCCGCACGGTGGTGATGCGGGACGAGACCTTGCGCTGCGGTATTGGCAGCGGCATCACCTCGGGTGCGCTGGCCGATGCCGAGTGGCAAGAATGGCGTCAGAAGCGGGCTTTTTTAGAGCGCGCCAGCCAAGCGTTTGAGTTGCTCGAAACGCTGGCCCTGGACAACGGCCATTTACGGGCTGCACCGGCACATCTGGCGCGCATGGCGACTGCGGCTGCACATTTTGGCTACCCGTGGCGACCAGAGGCCGTGTTGACCAGTCTGCAATCGCTGGCCGACGATCATCCGCAGGGCTTGTGGCGGGTCCGCTTGCTGCTCGACGCCAGCGGCCAAGTGCGGGCCGAGGCGCACGCTATGAGCGTATCGCCCGCGCGCGTGCAGCTGGCACTGGCCGGTCGTGGCATGGCCGAGGCCCACGGCGAGTTTGTACGCTTTAAAACCACGCAGCGGGCGCATTACGAGGCGTTCACGCCGACGCATCCAGACGTTTTTGACACCTTGCTCTGGAACGAAGCCGGCGAAATCACGGAATGCACGCGCGGCAACGTGGCGTTGCGCGTGGCCGGCCGTTGGGTCACGCCGCCGCTGCACTGCGGTTTGCTCGGTGGCGTCGCGCGCGCGCAAGCCTTGGCAACCGGTCAGCTCACTGAAGCGGTGGTGCGCTTAGAGGATTTGCCACAGGTCGAGGCGTTGGCTTTTTTAAACAGCCTGCGCGGTTGGCTTCCAGCCGATTTGAAAACTGGAATTTGAGGCTTAGCTGAATCCAAGATGATCGTCATGGCGCTATTTTCGTCACTGCGAGCAAAGCGCGGCAGTCCAGCGTCCGAGTTCGCAGTCATGGATGGCCGCGCTGCGCTCGCAGAGACGGCGGATCAAGCGATTGATGCCTGAGACCTCACGTCGGCGTGTAGGCCAGCCGGACGTAAATCGGCGCGAAGGCTTCGGCCTGCGTGACGTCGACCAGACCTTCTTTGCACAGCTCCAGCATGGCGATGAAGGTGACCACCAACACCGGCATGCCGCGCGTGGTGTCAAACAGCTCTTCAAATTCAACGAAGCGGCTGCCCTGCAACTTGCGCAGCACGATGCTCATGTGCTCACGTACGCTGAGTTCTTCGCGGGTGATCACATGGTGCTGCACCAGCCGCGCCCGCTTGACGATGTCGCGCCAAGCGTCTTGCAGGTCGACCACGCTGACATCCGGAAAACGCGGCTGCAAGGCTTGCTCCACAAACACCTGCGCACGCAAAAAATCTCGGCCAAACTGGGGAATGCTATTGAGCTGGTGCGCTGCGAGTTTGATCTGCTCGTACTCCAGCAGACGCCGGACCAGCTCGGCACGCGGGTCTTCAGCCTCTTGGCCTTCGGCGGTTTTCTTCGGCGGCAGCAGCATCCGCGATTTGATCTCGATCAGCATCGCTGCCATGAGCAAATACTCGGCCGCCAGTTCCAGATTGGTCGATCGAATTTCTTCGACATAAGCCAAGTATTGGCGGGTCACCGCCGCCATCGGGATGTCAAGAATGTTGAAGTTTTGCTTGCGGATCAGGTAGAGCAGCAAGTCCAGTGGGCCTTCAAAAGCCTCTAGGAAAACCTGCAGTGCATCCGGCGGGATGTACAGGTCATGCGGCATCGCAAACAAGGGCTCGCCATACAGACGGGCCAGCGCCACTTGGTCAATCACCGCCGGCATACCTGGCATGTCTTTGAGGCCGGCCGGCAATAGCGACGGGTCGTTGGTGAAAGGCGGGTCCGCCGGCAAGGCCATTACTTCCCGTTCGGGTGCTGGCTGGTTTGGTAGACGTAGGGCTGTTGGTCTACGCGGGCTGCTTGGTACTCTTGCTCGACATTGAGGTCAATTTTCTGGTCCCACCAAATGGCGCGGCCTTCGCGTTGCTCGGCCTCAAGTGTCGGTTTTTGGGTCTTCAGTGTCTCAATGAATTGAGACACTTCAGAGGTGTAATCGGGGCGGCGGAAAATGGACATGTCGTATACCTTTCGAAACATTTTAGGGGATGGTGGCTTCGGCCTTGGTGCCCGCCCGAACCTTCAGCGCAGAGGCATGGTTATTTTCCCGGCAGCACCGCATCGGCAGTGGCACCGACGACTTTGCCCGCCACCTTGACCGTGCCTATGGCTGCGTCGCCGACCAGCCCGACTGCACCGACGGCCAAGGAGGCGGCCGTGTCGACCACCGCGATGACAACGCAGCCTTGGAGCAGAAGCGCCGAGCTGGCGAGCAACACAGCCAGTGCAAGTAGGCGCATCAATGAATCCGCATGCCTGGCGTGGCGCCCGGCCAAGGTGTCAGCACGTGAATGCCCGGCTGGGCTTTTTCGTCGGCGTGGCTGGCGGCGAGCACCATGCCTTCGCTGATGCCGAATTTCATCTTGCGCGGCGCGAGGTTGGCCACCAACACGGTGAGTTGGCCGATC
This sequence comes from Comamonadaceae bacterium, assembly GCA_947451205.1. Taxonomy (GTDB): domain Bacteria; phylum Pseudomonadota; class Gammaproteobacteria; order Burkholderiales; family Burkholderiaceae_C; genus Polaromonas. The sequence continues at coordinate 3,928 of CANFZL010000022.1, read as the reverse complement.
AACTGCTCAGGCTGGTAAGCCGAGGCGATGCCGCTGAAGACATTGCGCAGCCGGCCTTCGCCAGCGTCCAACGTTAAGCGCAAGAGCTTGGTCGAGCCTTCAACACGCTCGCAGTTGACGATCTTGGCGATGCGTAAATCGATCTTGACGAAGTCCTCGATGGAGATGGTCGGGGCGATGGCTTCACCGCCGGGGATCATTACTTCGCTGGCTTCTGGGTCAGCGTCCTTGTCTGCTGATTCTGCGCCAGCTGGCGGCTCAAACAAGGCGTCGAGTTGTTTCACATCGACGCGCTGCATCAGGTGCTTGTAGTCACCCATCAGATGGCCTTGGCCTAGCGGAGTGGCGGCATCGTCAAAGCGCATCGGCGGGATTTTCAGGAAGTCTTCTACTTGCGCTGCCAGCGCCGGCAACACCGGCTTTAGGTAAAGGCTCAACAAGCGGAAGGCTTCGATGCAGACGGTGCAAACGTCATGCAGGCGCGCTTCCATGCCTTCTTTTTTGGCCAACTCCCATGGTTTGTTTTGGTCTACATAGGCGTTGACCTGATCGGCCAGCAGCATCACTTCGCGTGCGGCCTTGGCGAACTCACGGCTTTCGTACAGCGGCTCGATGATGCTGCGTTGCGCCCTCAGTGCGTCGAGCAGCGCAGCGCCGTCAGCCGTGATGTGGCCCAACTGGCCGCCAAAGCGTTTGCTGATGAAGCCCGCCGCACGGCTGGCGATGTTGATGAACTTGCCAACCAAGTCGCTGTTGACGCGAGCCATGAAGTCGTCGGCATTGAAGTCGATGTCTTCATTGCGCGCATTCAGCTTGGCGGCCAGGTAGTAGCGCAGCCATTCGGGGTTCATGCCGAGACCGAGGTACTTCAGCGGATCGAGTCCGGTGCCACGACTCTTGCTCATTTTTTCGCCGTTGTTGACGGTCAAAAAGCCGTGAACAAAGATGTTGTCGGGCGTCTTGCGACCGCTGAACTTCAGCATTGCTGGCCAGAACAGCGTGTGAAAGGTCACGATGTCTTTGCCGATGAAGTGGTATTGCTCCAGTGCCGGGTCGGCCATGTAGGCGTCGTAGTTTTGGCCGCGTTGGTCGAGCAGGTTTTTCAAGGAGGCGAGGTAGCCGACTGGCGCATCCAGCCAAACGTAAAAGTACTTACCCGGAGCGTCGGGAATTTCGATGCCGAAGTAGGGTGCGTCACGGCTGATGTCCCAGTCGCCCAGGCCTTCACTTTGCGTGCCGTCTGGGTTGGTGCGCACCGAAAACCATTCTTTGACCTTGTTGGCGACTTCCGGTTGTAGCCTGGGTTTGCCGGATTCGTCTTGGCCTTGCGTCCAGTTTTCTAGAAATTCAACGCAGCGCGGGTCTGATAATTTGAAGAAGAAATGCTCCGAGCTTCTCAGCACCGGCGTCACGCCCGACAAGGCGGAGAACGGGTTGATCAAATCAGTCGGTGCGTAGACTGCACCGCAGACCTCGCAGTTGTCGCCGTACTGGTCTTTGGCATGGCATTTTGGGCATTCGCCTTTGATGAAGCGGTCCGGCAGGAACATGTTCTTTTCAGTGTCAAAGAACTGCTCGACGGTTTTGGTTTCAATCAAAGAGCCTTGCGGGTTGTCACGCAGGTCGCGGTAAATCTGTCGGGCCAGTTCATGGTTTTCTGGCGAATCGGTGGAGCTCCAATTGTCAAAGCTGATGTGAAAGCCGTCCAGATACGGTTTGCGGCCAGCAGCGATGTCGGCCACAAACTGCTGCGGCGTTTTGCCGGCCTTTTCGGCGGCAATCATGATCGGCGCGCCATGGGCGTCGTCAGCACCGACAAAATTCACGTCGTTGCCCTGCATTCTTTGATAACGGACCCATATGTCAGCCTGGATGTACTCCATGATGTGGCCGATGTGGAAGTTGCCGTTGGCGTACGGCAGGGCGGTGGTGACAAAAAGGCGGCGCTGGGACATAAACATCTTTATTGAACTAAGCGCGGATTTTATGTCCTTGGGCTACGGCTAAGCCCTTTGGCCTGTACGGCCGAGGTACGGGCGTTAGACTTCTCACCAAACTTTTCACAGACTTTGTAGCCTCAGCGGCACTTATAAAACCGGAGATAAATTCCATGGCGGCAGAACACCAACTTACCCAACAAGCGATTTTTAACGCCTTGCAGGCGGTCATCGACCCGAACACGGGCAAAGACTTCGTCAGCACCAAAGCGGTTAAAAACCTGCAGCTCACCGAAGGCGACGTGGCTTTTGATGTTGAATTGGCCTACCCCGCTAAAAGCCAGTTGGCCGGTTTTCGCAAGCAACTCATCGCTGCCGTCAAGGCCGTGCCAGGCGTCAATAACGTCTCGGTCAATGTGTCCTTCAAGATCTCCAGCCACAGCGTGCAGCGCGGCGTGCAACTGCTGCCCAACGTCAAAAACATCATTGCTGTGGCCTCGGGCAAGGGCGGCGTCGGCAAAAGCACCACCGCGGTTAATTTGGCCCTGGCCTTGGCCGCTGAAGGCGCCAGCGTTGGTTTGCTGGATGCCGATATTTACGGCCCCAGCCAGCCGATGATGATGGGCATCGAAGGCCGTCCTGAAAGCGTTGACGGCAAAAACATGGAGCCGATGGAAAACTACGGCATCCAGGTCATGTCGATCGGCTTTTTGGTGGCCCAAGACGAAGCCATGATCTGGCGCGGCCCGATGGCGACGCAGGCGCTGGAGCAGCTGCTGCGCCAGACCAACTGGAAAGACCTTGACTATTTGATCGTTGACATGCCGCCTGGCACCGGCGACATTCAGCTGACGCTGAGCCAGCGCGTGCCCATGACGGGTGCCGTGATCGTCACCACGCCGCAAGACATCGCCTTGCTGGATGCCAAAAAAGGCATCAAGATGTTCGAGAAAGTCGGCGTGCCAATTTTGGGTATTGTTGAAAACATGGCGGTGCACGTCTGCAGCAACTGCGGTCACACCGAGCATATTTTTGGTGAAGATGGCGGCAAGAAAATGGCCGCTGACTACGCCATGGACTATCTAGGTGCCTTGCCGCTGGATATGCAAATTCGCCTGCAGGCCGACAACGGCCGACCGACCGTGGTGGCCGATCCCGATGGCGACGTCGCGGCCATTTACAAAGCCGTGGCACGCAAAGTCGCGGTCTCGATTGCCGCTAAGAACAAAGACTTTTCGTCCAAGTTCCCGACCATCACCATTTCCAAAAATACCTGATTCCCCATTGCACACAACACAACAGCGCGTGAGCTGAGATGCCCATTTTTTACGGCTGGCGCATGGTCGGTGCAGCTTGCGGCATCCAGTTCTTGATTGGCGCATTGCTGTTGCAGAGCTTCGGTCTTTATATCGCTGTCTTGTCGGAAGAAATGGGTTGGAGCAAGACTACCTTGTCGGGCGCGGCGGCCCTGCAGTCGGCTGAGTCCGCCATCATCGGGCCAATGCTGGGTTGGTTGATGGACCGCTGGGGCCCGCAATCCATCATTCGCTGGGGCATCGTGATTTTCAGTGCTGGTCTCTTGCTGTTGAGTCAGGTGGACAGCGTGGGCACCTTGTATGTCAGCGCTATTTTGATGGCTATCGGTGCCAGTTTGAGCGGCTATTTCCCACTCTCAATCGCCATCGTCCACTGGTTTGAAAAATACCGCGCCCGTGCGCTGTCCATCATGAGCTTAGGTCTGGCGCTGGGCGGTTTGGTGGTGCCCGCCATGGCCTGGTCCATGCAGCAATGGGGCTGGCGCGCTACAGCGGCGGCTTCAGGCGTCTTGGCCCTGGTGGTGGGTTTGCCCTTGGCTCGGATGATCCGCCGGCGTCCCGAAGACCATGGTGAATTTGTCGACGGCATTCGGCCGGAAGCCGAGTCGCCTGAATCAGCCATTTTGAAAGCCGCCGGCCAACAAGAATTTTCACTCCGCGAAGCCCTCAACACGC
>CANFZL010000021.1 GCA_947451205.1 Comamonadaceae bacterium | reverse complement strand
GTGAAGGCCACGCTAAAACCCAGCGACAGATTCGCAATCAGTTCCATTTTATTAACTCCTTAGCCGGTGATGAAAGCAGGCCACACTTGGAACTGCAATTTAAGAACCAGCACGAAAGCAACGTAGCTGATGACGGCCAAGACCGTAGCAAGAATAAATGTCGCTTTCATCTGCATGCCCTTTTCGGCCATGCTGGAGACAAAGGTCAACACGTAAATACCAAAAAGCATGCCCATCGCGGGAATGCCAACGGACGGCAAGCCACCCAAGCAGACACCAAACAACAAGTTAGCGGCAATGATGTAAACCAGCGGCTGGAAGGCCCACTTGCCAATCTTGTCACCACCAACACGCTCAACCACCAGGGCGTTGAACGTGATGAATGCGCCCAGCACGGCCAACAACACACCCAGCAACAATGGGAAATAGCCCGGACCCATACGAGCACCCGAACCGACAGAGTAAGTGGTCGCACCCCATGCGAAAGCCACACCGACGCCCATGAACATGAGCCCGGAAAAAAAGTCTTTTTGACTTTTGATATTCACGGATTGTCTCCTTGAGAAATTGATAGAACGAATGAATTGTCCATTCAATAAACTGGCGTTTCGATGTGGCTTCCACCTACAAAAAGAGACGCTTCAAGGACGACAAAACCCAGTCAAATCAAAGGTTTGAACAATCGCAGCCACTTGCGTGCGGGTAAACCCCAGCGCGACTCCACCAGCTCGGCGCGCTGCAACAACAGCTCACGCCCAGGTCGGCTGGGTTGACGCTGAGCCGCGACCACAGTGTTGCCTTCGCGGGTCGGCCGAAACGCCCAAACCGCCTCGGCGCCGAAGGCATCAGAGATCTTGTCCATCGAGCTTTCAAAACTGCCGTCGCGGCCAAACAGGTTGACCGTCATCACGCCGTCGTCGGTCAACAAGCGTCGGCAATCGGCATAAAACGCAGCGCTGTCCAGCACCGGCGCCGCCGCCTCGTGGTCGTACAAATCAACCTGCAACGCATCGACAGTGCCGAGGTGAATGTCCTTTTTGATCTCACGCCCAGCGTCGGCCAGCAAGACCTGCAAACGGACGTCTTCGGGCGGCAGTTTGAACCACAGTCGGCAAGCGGAAATGACCTGTGGATTGATCTCAACCGCGGTGGTTTTGGTGCGCAGTTTTTTATAACAAAACTTGGTCAGCGCAGCCGAGCCCAAACCGAGCTGCATGCTGTGCAAAGTCGGCACCGCTTGCGGCTCGACAAACAACAACCAGACCATCATGCGTTGAACATATTCGAGCTGAATATCAAAGGGCGCGTCGATCAACATCGAACCCTGTACCCACTCAGTGCCGAGGTGCAAAAAACGGATGTCGCCGTAGTCGGAAAAATTCACTTCGGGCAGCTGGTTGGAGCTTGCAGCGGCATCAGAGTTAGCGCCAGTGACGCTAGGGGAAACGGTCTTGCGAGCCATTAAATCAATCCATGTTTTTTGAAGACGTCCTGCCAGGCGGCGAGCTTGCGCTCGAACGACCAGCTGGCGTTGGCAGCGCTGGTGGAAGGCAGCCGGTCAATCGGCAGGCCCAGCGCCGCGCTGTGTTTGGCGTGTTTGAAACTTTCGCCGCCATTGTGCGCGATGGCTTGCAGACTCGGGCAACGCTGGCGCAAGCTGGCCAGGTCATTCACCTGCGCATGGCGGATCGCGCTGTCAAGGCTGCCTTCGCGTTCGCAAGCGGTGTAGACGTCCCACAAGCCGACGCCTTTACCCAGCATCCAGCGGGTTGAAGCGGCATAGTCGCCTGCTGCCACGGCGGCTGGGTGGTCTGGCCACAGGGCGCGCAGAATTTTCCAGAAATGATTTTGCGGGTGCCCGTAGTAACGCTGCGTGGCCAGCGAGACAGCGCCCGGAAAGCTGCCGAGCACCAGCAAGCGCGTGTTGGCTGACAGCAAGGGCGGCAAGCCTGTCAACCGTTTGTCTTTTTCAGCACTCACGCCAACAGTCCCCGCAAGCGCGGCAGGGCCACCAGCGCATTCTCTGTGCAGGCCAGCGCCAATTCTTGCGTGCTGATGCCGCGCAGATCAGCAACCACCTGCGCAATGCGCGGCAGTTCAGCGGGCTCGTTGCGACCTTGCGCACCACCCTGTGCCCGCACTTGTGCGGTTTGATAAAGCCAGTGTGGCGGCATGTCGGGCGCATCGGTTTCCAGCACCAGTGCGTCCAGCGGCAAGCTGGCTGCCAGCTGGCGGATTTGCCGTGCCGCCTCAAACGTCACGGCGCCGCCAAAGCCCAGCTTGAAGCCCAAACCGATGAAGGCCTCGGCCTGCTGCTGACTGCCGTTGAACGCATGCGCAATGCCGCGCCAACCCTCAGGCGGCGCCAACTCCCGCAAATACTTCAGCAGCCGGTCAGCCGAGCGCCGCACATGCAAGATCACCGGCAGGCCGTGCTGGCGTGCCAGCTTGAGCTGCTCACGGTAAAAGTATTCTTGGCGCTCAAGCAGCGGGCTCAGCTTGAGTTCCGGGACAAAGAAATCAAGCCCGATTTCCCCCACAGCCAACAGGCGCGGATCATCACGTTGGCGTGACAACGCAGCGTCCAGCAAGGCCAAATCTGCATCAACCGCTCGACCGACAAACAACGGATGAATGCCCAGGGCGTAACCGTCACCGCCGCTGTGCGCCAAGCGGCGAACGCTGTCGAAATGCGCGGCGGCAACGGCCGGAATCACGCAGAGGCGAACACCCGCCTGCTGCGCGCGTCCGCGCACGGCCAACACATCAGCGCTGAACTCAGGCGCGTCTAAGTGGCAGTGGGTGTCGATCCATGAGGTCATGCCCTGAATCATGCCTCAGACATCAAGCCTGAGTTCAAGCCTTAAATCAAGCGTTCGCGCTGTCCAGCGTCGACAACAAACGATGGCGGCCCGACAACACATGGCGCTCGGCGGTTGTCTTGGCTTTGCTGCTGTTGCCGCTGGCAATCGCCTCGTAGAGCAGACGGTGCTCCTGATTGGAATGCCGCATATTGCCGGGCGCATTGAAGAAACGACGGCGAAACAAATGCAGCTCATTGACGTAATCGTTGTAAGCCTGATGCGCCCGCTGGTTGTTCGACAAATCCAGCACCAGCGCATGGAAGGCTAAGTTCAGCTCGTAGTAATGGGTGCTGTCGCCTTTGTCGCAGGCCACATCCATGTCGGCCAACAACGCTTCAAAACGGGCACGGTGTTCGTCGGTCAGGTTCTCGATGGCGCGTTGCGCGGCAAAGCCAAAGATGAGGGCGCGCAGGTCGTAAATCTCCAGCATTTCGCGCACCGAAATTTGCCGCACATACACACCCTTGTTGACAACTGCAGTGACCATGCCCGAACCGGTCAGCATGCGGATGGCTTCGCGAATCGGTCCCCGACTGGTGCCCATGCGCAGCGCCAAAGCGGCTTCGTTCAGGCGCTCGCCGGGTTTGAGTTCTCCCGTAAAAATCAGCCGCTTGATGGCTTCAGCAATCGCGCTGGGCAAGCCGTTTTCTGGCTTCAGTGGGCCTTGTTCAGTCATCCGGCTTTCTTTTATTGAATCAGGGCAATGCCTAAGCTTCGGCGGTGGCGGCGGCTTTTTGCAGCGCTTTGAAGTTTACATGGGCGCACTCGAATCACGACCAAAGGTAAACACTTAGATTGAAAGTGTTGACACTTTAAAGATCCGAGACCCATACTTGCGGTTCCTTACGTCAACCCAAAGAGTCCCTGATGCCCCACATGCCCGCCTCCGCCGCACTGCAACGCTTTCGCGTGATTGACCTGACGCAGGTGCGCGCCGGTCCGACCGCTTGCCGCCAGTTGGCCGACTGGGGTGCTGACGTGATTCAGGTGCAAATGCCTGAGCACATGCGCGGCGACGACACCCTCGGTGGGCAAGACGGTTCTGACTACCAATTCACCCACCGCAACAAGCGCTCCATCACCCTGAACCTGAAAGAAGCCGAAGGCATCGCGATTCTCAAAAAATTGATCGCCACAGCCGACGTGGTGGTGGAAAACTTCAGGCCCGACGTCAAGTTTCGCTTGGGCATTGATTACGAAACCCTGGCAAAAGACCAGCCGCGTCTGGTTTACGCCAGTATTTCTGGCTTTGGCCAGTCCGGCCCTTACGCCAAGCGGCCGGGCTTTGACCAGATCGTGCAAGGCATGGGCGGGCTGATGTCAGTCACCGGCCTGCCGGGCCAAGGCCCCGTCCGGGTCGGTTTGCCGATCGCCGACTTGTGCGCCGGCATCTTTGCCGCGCAAGGCATTTTGGTGGCGCTGCTGGAGCGCAACGAATCGGGCAGAGGTCAGTGGGTGCACACATCGCTGCTGGAGTCGATGGTCTACATGATGGATTTCCAAACCGCACGCTGGCTGATCGATGGCGAGATTGCAGGGCAGTCCGGCAACGCGCACCCGACCAGCATCCCGACAGGGGTCTACCAAGCCCGCGATGGCTTCATGAACATCGCCGTCTTTGGCTCGAAAATCTGGGAACGCTTTTGCCATATCCTCGGCGCACCAGAGTGGATGACCGACGAGCGCTACCATGACAAACCCAGCCGTTCAGTCAACCGCGAGAGCCTCAACGCAGAGATCAACCAGCGCTTGGCCAGTCACGACCGTGCTCACTGGATCGCGTTATTCAATGACGGCGGTGTGGCCTGCGGTTTGATCAGCAACATGCAGGAAGTCTTCGAATTACCGCAAATTGATCACTTAAAAATGGTCAAGGACGTGGTCTCTAATCGACTCGGGGCCCAGCGCCATGTCGGCCAGCCGATGCAACTTGAGCGCACGCCCAGCGACATCGTGCGCGCAGCACCGCGGCGCGGCGAACACACGGCCGAACTGCTGGGCGAGTTGGGCTACGCTGAAGCCGACTTGGTGAGAATGAAAGCCGCAGAAATTTTTTGATACAGCGGCGACTCTCGCCCAACCCATTTTTTAGCCCTCACATTTATTCTGGAGTTTCACCTTGCCAAGCACCACAAGCACCTCTTACACCTCATCGACCGAACGTGTCGAAGTCTGGACCGACGCCTCGACGCTGCACATCCGTTTCAACAACCCGGCCCGACACAACGCCTTGTCCGTCGACATGTGGGAGGCCGTGCCGCCGCTGCTGGCGCAAGCTGAACTTGATGACGACATTCGCATGGTGGTGTTTTCGGGCGCCGGAGAAAAAGCCTTTGTCTCTGGCGCAGACATCACGCAGTTTGAAGACATGCGTGCCGCCAAAGAAGCGGTTAAATATTACGAAGCGATGGCCGAAGAGTCGTTGATGAGTATTTACAACTGCCGCAAGCCGACACTGGCATTGATACGCGGTTACTGCATCGGTGGCGGCGTCAATGTCGCTATCAGCTGCGACATTCGCCTGGCCTCAACCGACTCGTCTTTCTCCATTCCAGCTGCACGCTTAGGTCTAGGTTACCGCTACTCGGCACTAAAAAATTTAGTCAATTTGATCGGCGTTGGTGCCGCAAAAGATCTGTTCTTCACCGCCCGCCGCATTGACGCCACCGAAGCCAAAGCGCTGGGGCTGGTGACGCGCTTGGCCGAACCAGCAGCGCTGGCGGCCTTGCTCGCGCAATACACCGGTGCCATGGCCGAGAACGCGCCCATCACGGTGCAAGCGGGCAAGGCCATCATGGCCGAAATTCTCAAACCTTCGTCCGATCTCGACATGGCGCTGTGCCAAGAGCAGATCCGAAATTGCTTTGAAAGTGAAGACTACGCCGAAGGCCGCAAGGCTTTCATGGAAAAACGCAAACCCGTTTTCAAGGGCCGCTGACATGATGAAATCGTATTGGCTCAAAACACCTGAACTGGCGCAAGGCACAGAGACCTCCTTAGAACTGCGCGACACACCCGTGCCAGACCCGGGGCCGCGCCAGTTGCTGGTGCGCGTGCGCGCTGCTGGCCTCAATCGCGGCGAGTTTTTGAAGGGTGGCCTGCACAAGCCAGGCGCCGTCAAAGCCGTCGGCACAGAAGCCGCCGGAGAGGTCGTTCGCACCGGTGCAGAGGTCCAGAAATTTGCCGTCGGCGACCGCGTCATGGGCCGAATGGCGGGTGCCTTTGCCGAGTACGCTTTGGTCGACGAAACTGAAGCCATGGCCATGCCGGAGTGCCTCAGCTGGGAAGAAGCCGCCAGCATACCTCTGACTTTTCACGTCGTCTACGACATGCTGGTGTTGCAAGGCAATTTGCAGGCGGGCGAATGGCTGCTGATCAACGGCGTCTCCTCTGGTGTCGGCGTCGCTGCAGTTCAGATGGCCAAGGCCTTGGGTGCCAAAGTCATCGGCACATCCGGTTCAGCCGACAAGCTAGAGCGCATGAAAGCCATGGGTCTTGATGTTGGGTTGTGCACGCGCGCACCTGACTTTGCCGCACGCGTGATGGAGGTCACAGGTGGCCACGGCGCTGACCTGGTCATCAACACAGTGGGCGGCACGGTGTTTGCAGAATCCATGCGCTGCATGGCTTTTGAAGGCCGGCTCGCCATGGTCGGTTATGTCGATGAAGTAACCCACAGCGACATTGACCTGACCTTGTTGCACACCAAGCGTCTGCGGCTGTTTGGCGTCTCCAACAAGCTGCGCACGCCAGCCCAGCGCATGCAAGCTGTGCCGCAATTCATCACCGACATGCTGCCGCGTATTACGGATGGCAGCGTCCGGGTGATGCTCGACAAAGTTTTTCCATTTGAGCAATTGGCCGAAGCCAAGGCGCACATGGAAGCCAACCAACACCTTGGCAAGATTGTGTTGGCCGGTGTTCCTGTGATTTAAAAAAACAAGCCACGAGGAGACAAGCATGCAAACGATAAAAACCAAGGCATTGCACTTTGTACGGGTGCTGGCGGTCAGCGGCATCAGCGCCGTGAGCACTCTGGCGGTCGCCCAGACCTACCCGATGAAACCCATCAAGCTCATCGTTGGCTTCACGCCAGGCGGTGCGGCCGACTTCACCGGCCGGGCCACAGCTGAAGCCTTGGGCAAAATACTCGGCCAGCCGGTTGTGGTCGAAAACAAACCGGGCGCAGGTTCCAGCCTCGCTGCGGAGTACGTCTCCCGCAGCGCGGCCCCCGACGGTTACACCATTTTGCTGGCCAGCCCGAGCAGCATCTCGGTAAACCCGGCGATGAAACCCGGCATGACACACACCGTGGGCTCGCTGGTACCGATCTCGCAGGTCTCGAGTGCACCCATCGTGCTGGCAGTCAACCCCAACTTGGGCATCAACTCGCTAGCAGATTTGATCGCGGCGGCCAAAAAATCGCCGGGCAAATTGAACTTCGCCTCATCCGGCAACGGCTCAGCACCGCACTTGGGCGGCGTTTATTTCGCACGCGCCGTGGACATCGACATACAGCACATCCCTTACCCCGGCGGCTCACAAGCGTCGCAATCGGTGATCGCTGGTCAAGTGCAGCTGACATTTGGCACACCACCGTCGGTTCTGCCGTTCGTCAAAGCCGATCGTTTGAAAGGACTGGCGGTCAGCACACCCAAACGTTCACCGTTTGCACCTGACATCCCGGGTATGGCCGAACTCGGTTACCCGCAGTTCAATTTTAGTTTTTGGTACGGCCTGTTTGCGCCCGCAGGCACGCCGCCGGACATCATCAAAAAACTGCATGCAGCAACGCAACTGGCCATGAACGCAGACGGCCCCAAAGCAGCACTGGCACGTGAAGCCACGGAAGTCGCGCTGTCCAAGTCGCCGGAAGATTTTGCCGCCTTCCTGAAAGAAGACGCCAAGCTCTGGACCCGGCTGGTGAAGGACTCAGGCGCCAAAGCGAACTGAGTTAATCCAACTGACCTACGCCAGCTGCCCTAGCACCAGACGCAGTTGGCGGCCGCAACGCGCCGCCAGTGTTTCGTCATGGGTGACCATGACAAACGCGGTACCGTTCTCGCGGGACAGTTGCAACATCAACTCGAACACACCATCGGCCGTGCTGCGGTCTAGGTTGCCGGTCGGCTCATCGGCCAACACACAGGCTGGCCGCGTCACCAGCGCACGGGCCATCGCAACGCGCTGACGCTCACCGCCCGACAATTCTGACGGACGGTGGTGCAAGCGATTTTCCAGACCGACTGACGCCAGCATGGCCGCTGCGGTTTTGCCGGCTTCTTCACGTGTTTGACGACGAATCCATAAAGGCATGGCGACGTTGTCGAGCGCGCTGAACTCGGGCAACAAGTGATGGAACTGGTAAACAAAACCCAGGTGCAAATTACGCAAGCGTCCTTGTTCAGTGGCAGTCAGCTTAGAGAGGTCTTTGCCCTTGAGATGAACCGACCCGCTGGTCGGCGCGTCCAGCCCGCCCATCATGTGCAGCAGTGTGCTTTTGCCCGAACCCGACGCACCAACGATGGCGAGCGTTTCGCCACGATGCACCTGCAGGTCGACGCCGCGCAGCACCGTCACGTCGAGCGGGCCCTCCTGAAATCGTTTGGTCAACGCCTTGGCGCTCAAAACCACTTCTGTGTTGATGTTACTCATAACGCAAGGCCTCCGCCGGGTTGACGCGACTGGCACGCCAGCTTGGATAAATAGTGGCCAGGAACGACAGCACCAGCGAAATCACAGCGATCGGCATGATGTCGGCGTACTGCGGCTCACTCGGCATGCGGCTGATGAGGTAGATGTCTCGCGGTAAAAAGCTGGCGTTCAAAAGTCGCTCTAGCGCGGGCACGATCACATCGATATTGAAAGCGATTCCGAGCCCCAACAGCAGACCCGACAGCGTGCCAATCACGCCGACCATCGCTCCCTGCACCATGAAAATCCCCATGATGCTTTTCGGACTAGCCCCGAGCGTGCGCAAGATGGCAATGTCGGCACGCTTGTCAGTCACGGTCATCACCAGCGTGCTGACCAAGTTGAAAGCCGCCACTGCCACGATCAGCGTGAGAATGATGAACATCATGCGTTTTTCAAGCTGAACAGCGGCAAACCAGGTGCGGTTTTGGCGCGTCCAGTCGCGTATCAATAAATTGCCGCTGAGTGAGCCGGCCAGTTGCTGGGCCACTTCGCGGGCTTGGTGGAGGTCGCGCAACTTGATGCGGATCCCCGTCGGGCCTTCCAACCTGAAAATTTTGGCGGCGTCGTCTTGGTGCATCAGCAGCAGCGCCGAGTCGTATTCAAAATGGCCGGAGTCAAACGTGCCGACCACCGTCATCTGTTTGAGCCTTGGCACCACGCCTGCCGGTGTCACCTGCCCGCTGGGGGCAATCAAGGTGACTGTGTCACCCTGACGAACGCCCATCGAACGCGCCAGCTCAATGCCGAGAACCACGCCAAATTCGCCGCTCACCAAGCGCTGAAAAACGCTGTCTTTGAGCTGCGCCCCTAGCTCAGTGACGCCACCTTCAAGCGCCGGGTCAATGCCCCGCACCAAGGCGCCCTTCATGTCTTCGCCGCGTGCCAGCAGTGCTTGGGCGGCAATGAAAGGAGCGGCAGCAACAACCTCTTTGTTTTGCCGGACTTCTGTCAAGGTTTTTCGCAAGTCGGGCAAGGCTCCACCACCAGGTGCAAAGACTTCAATGTGCGCAATGACTCCTAGCATGCGGTCGCGGACTTCTTTTTGGAAGCCGTTCATCACGCTCAGCACGATGATGAGCGCAGCCACACCCAGCGCAATGCCCAGCATGGAGACACCGGAAATAAAGGAAATGAACCCGTTACGCCGGGTGGATCGGCCGGCGCGGGTGTAACGCCAGCCTAATATCAACTCATAGGGAATCTGCATGCGGGCCATTGTGGCATTCTGGCCGGGCCATTATTCAACCGCCAGTGACGCCCTGCCCTCTTCCGGGACAATAGCGGACATGTCCACCGTTTTCCCCACCAGCGCTGCGGCCTCTAGGCTGCCTACACCCCATTTGCAGCTGGCTTTTGCAGCTTGCTCCGGCGTCAGTTGGCTGACCACCTTGAAAGAGCTCCCGGCGGCGAACACTCGTTACTTTGCCAAGCTATTACAAGGGATGCAGTTGGTTGCGACCGATACCAGCGACGCATTGTCGATGTCTCCGCCCCATGAGCGGGCGCTGGCACGGGTGCATGGGCTTGACAGCGACGGCCACCGTGATGGCCTGATTCCATGGGCTGCTTGGGAGCATGAACAACTTACCCAACACGAACCTGGCGAAGAAACGCGAGCGCGCAGCTGGGCTTACGTGTCACCGTGCCACTGGCTCATGGGCCGCGAACACGCTACGCTGACAGACCCCAGCGCCTTGGGGTTGAGCGAAGCCGAATCACGCACCCTCATGGCCGCCATGCAGGCGTATTTTGAGTCTGACGGCATTCGCCTGCATTACGCAGCGCCGCAACGCTGGCTGGCCGAAGGCGAAGTCTTCAAGGGCTTGCCGACCGCCTCGCTGGACCGCGTTTTAGGCCGCAGCGTCGATGCTTGGCTGCCTGTCGGCCACAACGGAAAAACGCTGCGCCGGCTGCAAAACGAAATGCAAATGCTGCTCTACACCCACCCGATCAACGACGCGCGTACGAGCCAGCGGCAATTGCCCGTCAACTCGATCTGGTTCAGCGGCACGGGCGACTTGCCTGCGCAGCCGCCAAGCCAACCAGCGCGACTCAGCGCACCCCGCACGCTGGCCGACGCCGCCCTGCGCGACGACTGGCAGGCCTACGCTGTCGCTTGGGGCGCGCTCGACGCCGTCGAGGCCAAAGACTGGCTGGCGCGGCAATCTGTCGGCGAAGTGGTGCGACTCACGCTGTGCGGCGAACGCAGTGCCCTGACCTTCGAGAGCTCGCCCCGCAGCCTGCGCGGGCGCTTAGCCCAATTACTGAAACCCAAGCCCTTGCTGGACTTGTTGGAGACCCTATGAAAATCACCGTCAGAGATGCGCCACCGCGCAGCGTTTGGGCTTTACAACAAGCTGGTGTGCACCCGCTGCTGGCGCAGCTGTATGCCGCACGCGGCGTGCTCAGCCCGGATGAACTTGACGACGGTTTGGCCCGACTGCTGCCGCCCAGTGCGCTGCACGGCGCAGCCGAAGCCGCAGTGCTGCTGGCCGACAGCATGGCGGCGGGTCGCCACATCTGCATCGTCGCCGACTACGACTGCGACGGCGCGACGGCTTGCGCTGTTGGTGTGCGCGGTCTGCGGCTGCTCGGTGCGCCGCTGAATTTCTCCAGCGTGAGTTACTTGGTGCCCGACCGCG
Organism: Comamonadaceae bacterium; assembly: GCA_947451205.1. GTDB lineage: Bacteria > Pseudomonadota > Gammaproteobacteria > Burkholderiales > Burkholderiaceae_C > Polaromonas. The sequence continues at coordinate 6,467 of CANFZL010000021.1, read as the reverse complement.
TGGTCGACGGCTATGGTTTGACGGCGGCCATCTCCGAACGCGTCAAAGCGACTGGCGCCGACCTGTTGGTGACGGTTGACAACGGCATCGCCAGCATGGAAGGCGTGGCGCGGGCCAAGGCCCTCGGCATGCAAGTGCTGGTGACCGATCACCATCTGCCAGCGCTGCTGAACGGTGACATCGTGCTGCCCGACGCCGACGTCATCGTCAACCCGAATCAGCCTGCCTGCAGCTTTGAAAGCAAGTCCATCGCCGGCGTCGGCGTGATGTTTTATGTGCTGCTCGCACTGCGCGCCGAGCTGCGCCAGCGCGGCGTGTTTGACGCCGCCAGTCAACCCAAACTCGATGCCTTGCTGCCGCTGGTGGCGCTGGGCACTGTGGCCGACGTGGTCAAGCTCGACCCGAACAATCGGCGCCTGGTGGCACAAGGCCTGAAACGCATTCGTGCGGGTGCGCTGCAAGCTGGCATCCGCGGTTTGTTTATGGCGGCGGGCCGGCAAGCCAACGTGGCCACGGCCTTCGACTTCGGCTTTGCCCTCGGCCCCCGTATCAATGCGGCAGGACGGCTGTCTGACATGACACTGGGCATTGAATGCCTGCTGACCGACGACTTGGGTCGCGGCGAAGAACTCGCCAAAACGCTAGACAGCATCAACCGCGAGCGCCGCGACATTGAAGCCGGCATGCGCGAACAGGCCGAACTGGCGGCGGACGCGATGATTGACGAGGACGAAGCGCCGCCGCCAGCGATCGCGATTTTTGACCCTGATTTTCACGAAGGTGTGGTTGGCATCGTGGCCTCGCGCATCAAAGACAAAATGCACCGCCCAACCTTTGTCTTTGCGGCCAGCCAAGCACCGGGCAAAGAACACGAACTGAAAGGTTCAGGCCGCTCGATTCCGGGCTTTCACTTGCGCGACGCGCTGGACTTGGTGGCCAAACGCCATCCGGGTGTGCTGCTGCGTTTTGGCGGTCATGCCATGGCGGCCGGCTGCACCATCGACGAAGAAAACTTCGACACGTTCGAACAAGCCTTACAAGAAGTCGCCCATGAATGGCTCGACGCAGGAACACTCACGCGCCGCTTAGACACCGACGGCCCGTTGGCCCCTGAGTACCGGCGTACCGACGTGGTCGACACGCTGCACACGGCCGTTTGGGGACAAGGTTTTGCCGCGCCCACATTCAGCGAAGAACTCGAAGTGGTGTCGCAGCGGCTGGTCGGCGAAAAGCACCTCGCCCTCAAACTCAAACACCAGGGTCAGCCGGTCGATGGCATCTGGTTTGGCCGCACTGAATCGCTGCCGGCCAAGGTCACACTGGCCTTTCGCTTGGACGCCGACGAATGGCAGGGCGTGCGTCGGGTGCGTTTTTTGGTCGAAGGCGCAGAGCTTTGATGCGCTTGGACATGTGCAGATTGACCAATGAGCCTAGAATAAAAAAAGTGATCTCAAAAAACATCCTCAACGCCGACTTGCATTGCCATTCGATCGTCTCCGACGGCACTCTGACGCCGGAGGCGCTGGCCGAGCGCGCCAAGCTCAACGGTGTTGAGCTGTGGGCGCTGACCGACCACGACGAAATCGGCGGCCAACACCGCGCCGCCGCAGCCGCCAAAGCGCAAGGCATGCACTACCTCACGGGCACTGAAATCTCGGTCACTTTTGCGGGCGAAACTGTGCACATCGTCGGCCTAGGTTTTGACCCGGATGACGCCGCTTTGAAGCAAGGTTTGCACGACACACGCGGTGGCCGGCGCGAACGCGCGATGGAAATGTCTGACGGCCTGGCGAAAGTCGGCATTCAGGGGGCTTACGAGGGTGCCTTGAAATTTGTCGGCAATCCCGAACTCATTTCGCGCACGCACTTTGCGCGCTTTTTGGTCGAGTCCGGCGTCTGCAAGGAAACCTCTGAAGTCTTTCGCAAATACCTGACCGAAGGCAAACCCGGCTACGTCCCGCACCGCTGGGCCAGCTTGAAAAACGCTGTCACTTGGATCACCCAAGCCCAAGGGGTGGCGGTCATCGCGCACCCGGCCCGCTACAAATTCACACCCAATGAAGAATACGCGCTGTTCACAGAATTCAAAACTCATGGCGGCTTGGCCGTTGAAGTCGTGACCGGCAGCCACACCGCGCAAGAGGCCGTGAAGTACGCCGAAACCGCTCGCGAGCATGGCTTGGCCGCCTCACGCGGCAGTGACTTTCACAGCCCCGACGAGAGCCGCATTGACCTCGGCACCCTGCCGTTTTTGCCGGGTCAACTGACCCCCGTCTGGGAATTGCTGGGAGACCGCATCCAGTGAGGCCTGCCCCTTCGGCCGTTTGGGGCATTGCACTTGTCGTTGCAGCAGTGGCCTGTTTTGCCACCCTCGACACCACCACCAAACTCATCAGCACTGGCGTTCCGCTGTTGATGGCGCTGTGGTTCCGTTATTTCTTTCAGGCCGTGGCCACCACAGTCTTGGTCTTGCCGGCGCGTGGCTGGCGCTCTTTGAGAACCGCCCACCCGAAATTCCAACTGCTGCGCGGACTGCTGCTGTTAACCAGCAGTTTGTTCGCCTTTTTGAGCCTCAAACACATGCCAGTGGCCGAATTCACATCGGTCGTCGGTATCACCCCGCTGGTGATCACCTTGCTGGCTGCTACAGCGCTGGATGAGCGTGTTTCAAAGCTGCGTTGGTCGCTCATCCTTGGCGGCTTTGTGGGCACTCTTATCATCATCCGGCCGGGCAGTGATCACTTTGGCTGGTCAACGCTCTTTCCTTTGATTGTGGTGGTCACCAATTCTTGGTTTCAGGTACTCACCAGCAAATTGGCCCGTACCGAAGACCCCGTCACCATGCATTTTTATACCGGTTGGGTCGGTACACTGATCGCATCGCTGGCGTTGCCCTTTGTCTGGACCTCACTACCGTCTTGGTGGCTGTGGGCTGCCTTGATATTGATGGGACTGGCAGCTACTGCCGGTCACTTGTTACTCATCTTGGCCTACACGCGCACCACAGCCGCCAACCTGACACCCTTTTTCTATGCCCAGATCGGCTTCGCCATGCTCGGCGGCTGGCTGGCTTTTTCCCATGTACCGGACAGCTGGTCGCTGATCGGCATCGGCATGATCGCGCTGTGTGGCGCGCTCGGTGCCTGGTTAACAGCCCGCGAGAGCCAAGCCCTGAAGCAGGTCAAACTGCAACCGGTCGAATCCTGAACCGCGCATGACCTAACTGAAATAATCTGCCCATGGCCCAATATTTTGAAATTCATCCCGACAACCCGCAACCGCGCCTTTTGAAGCAGGCCGCAGCGCTGCTGGCTCGAGGCGGTGTCGCGGCCGTGCCCACCGATTCCAGCTACGCGCTGGTCTGCCACCTCGACGACAAAACTGCCGCCGACAGCCTGCGTCGGATTCGCGGAGTCGACGACAAGCACCACCTGACGATTCTTTGCCGCGACCTCAGCGAGCTGGCCAATTACGCGCGCGTCGACAACAAACAGTTCCGGCTCATCAAGGCGGCCACGCCCGGCCCTTACACCTTCATTTTGGAAGCCAGCAAAGAAGTCCCGCGCCGGCTCAGCCACCCATCACGGAAAACCATCGGCCTGCGCGTGCCCGACCACAAAACCCTGCAAGCCCTGCTCGAACTACATGGTTCACCATTGCTGGCGACAACCTTGATTCCTCGCGGTGAGACCGAGCCGCTGAATGACGCCGAAGAGATCCGGCGCCAGTTTGAGCATGAACTCGCCGCCGTGGTCGACGCTGGGGCCTGCCCACTGGAGGCGACCACGGTGATCGACCTGACCGCCATGAGCGACGGTGGTGAAGCCGTCATCGTGCGTCAAGGCCGCGGTGATCTGGCCGCGCTCGGTCTGTAAACCCGCCGACGTCTGAGACAATCTGCGCATGGACTTTGCCAATCTCATTCAGACCATCGCGATCTACGCGATTCCGGTGGTTTTCGCCATCACCGTCCACGAAGCCGCTCACGGCTATGTAGCACGCTACTTTGGCGACAACACGGCCTGGTCACTGGGTCGGGTGACTCTCAACCCGTTCAAACACATCGACCCGGTCGGCACCATCGTCATGCCGCTGGTGCTGTATATCGCCACATCGGGCACTTTTTTGTTCGGTTATGCCAAGCCCGTGCCCGTGCAATTTGGCAACTTGCGCAAGCCCAAGCAACAGATGGTTTGGGTCGCGCTGGCGGGTCCTGGCGCTAACTTTATTCAGGCCCTGCTGTGGGGAGCTTTGTTCTACTTCGCAGCGGCAGCGGGCATCTCCGAACGCTTCGTACTGGAAATGTGCCGCGCTGGCATGCTGGTGAATGTGGTGATGTGTGTTTTCAATCTGTTTCCGCTGCCGCCGCTTGACGGTGGCCGCATTCTGGTTGGCCTGCTGCCGTGGCGACAAGCCAACATAGTCTCGCGCATTGAGCCCTGGGGATTTTTCATCGTCATGGGCTTGGTGCTGACCGGCGTGATCAGCTCGCTCTGGATGCAGCCGCTGATGTCGCTGACTTACTCTGCACTGCAAACGCTGTTGTCGCCGCTGGCTTTTTTGCTGCGCTGAAGTGAAGGCTCAAGCCAAAGCCCTGCGTCCCTCTTTTTTGCAATCTTTGCATTTTTTGAAGTCTGATTTCTCATGAGTCCATTGCGCGTCCTGACCGGCATCACCACTTCGGGCACGCCCCATTTGGGCAACTACGTGGGTGCGATTCGCCCGGCCGTGCGGGCCAGTTTGGCACCTGGCGCCGAGAGTTTTTACTTCTTGGCTGACTACCACGCCCTGATCAAAGTCGGCGAGCCCGCCCGCATTCAGCGTTCAACGCTTGAAATCGCCGCCACTTGGCTGGCCGCCGGCCTAGACCCAGAGCGGGTCACGTTTTATCGCCAGTCAGACATCCCTGAAATCCCCGAACTCTGCTGGCTGCTGACCTGCGTCACTGGCAAGGGCGTGCTGAACCGGGCTCATGCCTACAAAGCCTCAGTCGACAAAAACACCGCCACCGGCCACGATGCGGACACCGATGTCACTGCAGGACTCTTCATGTACCCGGTGCTGATGGCCGCTGATATTTTGTTGTTCAAGGCACACAAGGTGCCGGTTGGGCGCGATCAAATTCAGCACATTGAAATGGCCCGCGACATCGCCCAGAGCTTCAACCATTTGTATGGCGAGCACCTGGTCTTGCCCGAAGCCGCGATCGAAGCTTCAGTGGCGACGCTGCCCGGACTGGATGGCCGCAAGATGAGCAAGAGCTACGACAACACGATTGCGCTGTTTGCACCGCGCGAGCAGTTGCGCAAGCAAATCGCCGGCATCGTCACCGATTCCAAAGCCCCCGGCGAAGCCAAAAACTGCGAAGGCTCGGCCCTGTTCGAGATTTATCAAGCCTTTGCCAGCGCCGAAGAAACTGCTGCTTTGCGAGCTTCCTACGCCGATGGCATCGCCTGGGGCGATGCCAAGCAAATGTTGTTTGAACGCATCGACCGCGAAGTCGCACCGATGCGTGAGAGCTACGAAGCCCTGATCAACGATCCCAGCAAGCTAGAAGACATTTTGCAAGCTGGAGCACTCAAGGCACGGACCTTGGCGACACCTTTCATGGCCACGTTGCGCCAAAACGTCGGCCTGCGCAATCTGCGCAGCAACACCGAAACTCGCAGCGCCAAGCCTGCTAAAGCGGCCTTGCCCACACTCAAGCAATACCGCGAAAAAGACGGCCTTTTTTACTTCAAGCTGGTCGATGCGCATGGCCGCTTGTTGTTGCAGAGTCTGAGCTTTGAATCTCCACGCGACGCCGCAGCGACCATTGCACTTCTACAGACTCATGGCTCACAGGCCCTGGGGGAACTGCAAGCCAGACTAGAGCCAATAGAAGGTGTTAGTGAAGACGATGTGGCGATGGCCTTGACCCTACTCTCTTGATATCCCAGAAAATATTACCCAAATATCGAGTGATTACCGAATAAACTACAAAGAGTAGGTAGTTCTACTTTTTTTTTGCAAAAGTCAACTGGTAACATTTGCCAATATGATCTGCCCGGTTATAAACGCTTATATTTAAATTCCCATGACCTCTGAAACACTTAAGCCCATGAGCATTTTTGTCGTGGACGACCACCCCCTGATGCGGGAAGCCGTCGTCATGCTGATTCGCCGCCTTAACAGCAAAGCCAATATTGTTGAGCTCGACCGAGTCGCAGCCGTCTCGCCTGCTGTAGAAAAGCATGGGACTCCAGAACTGATCTGCCTTGACCTCAAACTGCCTGATACGCATGGTGTGTCCGGTGTGCGCGAACTGAAACTGCAATACCCTGACGTGCCACTGGTCGTACTGTCTGCGGCTCCAGCGCTTGATTACGAAGACCTCTCGTTAGAAGCCGGCGCTGACGCTTATATTCAAAAGTCTGCTGGCGCCACTGAAATCACCAACTCACTCCGCTTATTTCTGCTCGACGACC
>CANFZL010000020.1 GCA_947451205.1 Comamonadaceae bacterium | reverse complement strand
CGGGTGGCCTTCGCTGCCACCAACGATCAGCCTTACCGCAGCATCAACCAGTGGCTGCTGGACCAAGGCGTGAGCAAGATCAACCCTTGGCCCGACGCCACCAAGGCCTGGGCCGCGCAAAACCCGCAGCGCATGTCGCAACTGCTGTGGAGCAATCCGCGCTACATCTTTTTCAGGGAAGAAGCCCTGCCCGAGCAAGACGCCGGCATCGGCCCGCGCGGTGCGCAAGGTGTACCGCTTACCGCCGGTCGCTCAATTGCCGTCGACCGGCAAAGCATTCCCTACGGCACACCTGTTTGGCTGACATCCAGCGGCCCGTCCGTGCAATTGCAAAAACTGGTGCTGGCGCAAGACACCGGCAGCGCGATCTTGGGTGCGGTGCGGGCTGACTACTTTGCCGGCACCGGCCCTGAAGCTGGCGCACTGGCCAGCAAAGTCAATCAACCCCTCAAGCTGTGGGTGCTGTGGCCGCGCTGAGCGGCTGCACTGTCCAAGAACAAAGAAAGCCAAGATGCCCGCCACCGAACTCACCGTCACCTCCGCAGGCAAAGTCGGCGACAAAGAATTATTAGTCCCGACCGGTGTCGAAGGCCCGCTGTTGCCGCACGTTCAGGACTGGGTCACCGCCAAACGCACCGCCCGCATTCCGGTGAAAGACGTCAGCACTGCTTTTCTGGTCAAAGGCATCAAGCAGTGGTCTGTTTTTGAAGAAAAAAAGGGATCGAAAACAGTGCGGACTGTTTTCAAGATCACGTAGTTTGTGGCAAGGGTGTCAGCCCTCAAATCAATCTATCTTGATTTTTGCCTTCTCGATCAATTGCTTGTATTTAGCTGACTCTTGCTTCACGTAAGTATCAAACTGTGGCGCCGTTGTGTGGGAAAAAATGAAGGCTTGTGAACCCAAGTTTTGTACAACTTGGGGTGACTGCATGGCGATGTTGATTTCCATGTTTAAACGTGTCACCAAGTCTGCAGGCATTTTGGCCGGAGCCCAAATGCCATACCAAGACACCATCTCAAAGTTAGGCAGCCCAGATTCAGCAACAGTCGGCACATCTGGCAATGTAGGCAACCGCTTCGCGCTGGTCACCGCAATCGCGCGCGCCTTGCCCGACTTAATGTGCTGCAACAGCGATGGAACGGCATCGATCATGCCGCTTGTATGCCCACCCAGAACGTCGATCATGGCTGGCGATGTTCCCTTGTACGGAATGATCTGAATATCAATTTTTGCCTCGTACCGTATCGCTTCTTCTGCCAGATGACTGGCCGAGCCAATGGCGGCCGTGCCAAGTGTGTATTTTTTAGGCTCGGCCTTCGCTGCTTTGATGAAGTCACCCAAGTTTTTAATGGGCAAGCCGGGATAGGTCAACATCACCAGCGGCACTGACCCGAGATTGGCAACCGGCGTGAAGTCTTTCTCGAGGTCGTATGGCTGGCTCTTGACCAACAGTGCAGAAGCAACAAAGGTGGAGGCTTGCATCAGCAATGTGTAGCCATCAGCCGGGGCTTTGGCCACCAAGTCACTACCGATAGCACCGTTTGCACCCGCGCGGTTTTCAACGACGAATGGCTGCCCCAACTGTTCTGACAACCTAACAGCCAATGTACGCGCAACATAATCAACCGTACCGCCCGGCGCGTACGGGACGATGATTCGCACTGGCTTGGTTGGGTAGGACTGGGAAAAGACCAGTGTTGAAAATGTTGAAAGTCCCAACACAAAAGCGCTGAGTAGTGTGCGTCTAGCTGAAGTCATGGTTGTGCTCCTTTTATTAATGAATGTCTGCCGCTAACTTGGTCGCGCACGTCGAGGCTTGCGGTTTTCGAACACCTGCAACGTCGCCTCTATATCTTCGCGATCAATGTCACGGGTGATGAAGACCAGTCGCGTACGATGATCTTCACTGGGCCACCGGTCAAGGAAAACAGGAGGATGAAACAGATGCTGCACGCCATGGATCACCACCGGACGATCCGGGTGCTCGATCACGTTGACGATGCCCTTGACACGTAGCAGGTCATCACCGCGCATCTGACTGATCATTTCAAGCCAAGCCGAGAAGCCCGCCCACGAAACGGGTTGCTCGCGGATGACTGAGTACGAACTGATGTGGTCATCGTGACGGTTACGGTCTACAGCTGCATGTTCGTGACTGTGCGCATGTGCATGTGCATGTGCATGATGACCGTTGTCGGCCTCATAAGCCTCGATGCGCAGCCATTCCTGCACGTTACCGGACTTGCCCAATACATCAAAAATCAAACTGCCGAAAAAATCCTCAATCGCGACTTCGCCATTGACTACGCTCACCAGCGGCGCCGCAGGGTTCAGCGCCGTGATGCGTTGGCGCAACTCTTGGAGCTCAGCAGGTTTCGCAAGATCTGTCTTGGTCAGTAACAAGCGATCGGCAACGGCAACCTGCTTGACGGCTTCATCATGCTGGTCCAGCGTGGTCATGGCATTGATGGCATCCAGTGTGCTGATGACCTGCTCTAACCTGTAATGGGCGGTGACAAAAGGATCACTCATCAACGTGTGCAAAATGGGCGCTGGATCGGCCAAGCCAGTGGTTTCGATGAAGACCCGCTCAAAGGCTGCATTTTCCCCGGCGAGGCGCTGCCTCTCCAGCCGATGGAAAGCTTCGACCAAGTCGCCGCGCACAGTGCAACAAACACAGCCATTGGCGAGAAGAATCAAGTCTTCGTCAGAGCGCTCAAGCAGATCATGGTCTAAGCCCACCTCGCCAAATTCATTGACGATGATGGCGGTCTTTTCCAGCGCTGTATTTTTCAGCAGCTGCGCCAGCACGGTGGTTTTTCCACTGCCCAAAAAACCAGTCAAAACGGTGACAGGAATTATCTTGTGCATGTTCACTCTCCGGATCCGTGCAACTTGGCAAATGATGACAGCGTGCGGCCCAGCCGCTTCAGCAGGCCGGTGCGCACATCTACGGAAGGCATCACGGTATTGTCTTCATCGATCAGGGCTGTTAGCAAAAACGACAAACTCCACAGCTGCGTAGTGTCAATAAAGGCATGATCTCTCAGGAATGAAATCACTTCGGCACGTTTATTCCTCTCAGCCTCGCCCAGCAGATAGTCCGCGATGTCTTGTTCGAAATCTTCCAACAACAAAGTCACGCCACCCGCGCCACAAGCGCAACCAGCAGCCATGGAAATATGCTGGCGCGACAGAGTCTCCCACAGACTGAGCAGGTGACGCGCCTCTGAGCGCAAATCCATGTTGACGGGGGGAAGTTCTGCCATCAATGATCTCAAGTCCGTACCAATGATTCACGCAAAGCAGCTGTCGCTACTGCATCCACTTCACCCGCCGGCGTCAAAGCGACACCGTAGACTTTGTTCGCCACATCGGCACTTACATAGCCTTCGCGCACGTCATGCGCAACGAGATCAGGGCTGCGTTCAACCGGCAGGCCAAAACCGCCACCGCCGCCGGACTGCATCTTGTAGGCGTCGCCACGTGCCAGCCGCACGTTGAAAATTTTGGCGTTGGGCATGCTACTGTCCCACTCGCCCTTCTTACGAATGGCGATGCCGTTGCCGGCCGCTTCGCCGCCACCTTCCAGCCCCCAAGGCTTGCAGTGAACACGGTCAATACGCGTTGTGACTGAAAACGGTGACAACGCCTGCACCACCATCTCGGCCCCCAAGCCACCGCGCTGGCGCCCTGCGCCACTGCTGTCTTCACGGATAGAGTAGCTCTCGACCAGCACGGGGTACTTGGACTCCAGTTGCTCGGTTGGGCTGTTGTGGGTATCGCCATCGTTGATGCAAACGGTGACAGACACGCCGTCTTCTTTTGACTTTGCGCCCCAGCCGCCACCCAGTGGGCCAATGCCGACAATGAAGAGGCGACCGTCCTCAGGGGAGATGCCGTGGATATTCGGGAACACCAAGTCAGCATGATGCGCGGCAATAGAGCGGTCTGGGATGGCGGGTGCCAACGCTTTGAAAATGGTGTCGATCACCGTCATGGGTATGGTCATCCAAACCCGCATTGGGAAGGGCCGTTCAGCACTGACGACCGTCCCCATCGGCATGATGACTTTCAACGGCCGAAAGCTGCCGTCATTGACGGGGTAATCTGTTGGCGTCGTCAAACACTTGTATGCAACCTGTGCGCAGGCAATTCCGGTGGTGAAGCCAGAGTTATAAAAGCCACGAACCTGACGACTGACTTCAGACAGATCGATCGTCATCTCGTCGCCCTTGACGATGACTTTGACGCGAATGGGAATCCGCTGGCCAACGTCTAAGCCATCGTCATCCATGAACGACTCAGCCTCATACGTGCCATCAGGAATCGTCACGGTGTTGGCGCGCGCCACGGCTTCAGAGTGGTCCATAATTTGAACGATGGAGCCCTGTACAGCCGGCCAACCATATCGCTGCACCAACTCACTGAAACGGCGCTCGCCGGTCGTGATCGCCGTGATTTGCGCTCGCAGGTCACCCATGGCGCGGTCGGCTAGGCGAACATTCATCGCGATGATGTCCACCAAGTCCTGGTTGACAACTCCGGCCTTGCGGTATTTGACAATAGGAATCTGTATGCCTTCGGAGTAAATGTCCGTCGTCACATTGCCCAGCGTACCGCCCACGTCCAACCAATGCGCCATGCAGCAAGTGAATGCAATCAGCGCCCCCTCATGAAACACCGGCATGGTGAAGGTGAAGTGATTCAAATGGCTGCCCGTGGTGTAGGCGTCATTCGTGACCAAGATGTCACCGGGGTGAATATTCTCAAGCCCAAAATGCCTGATCTTGGCCTTGACGGTTTCAGACATGCCGCGGATGAACATGGGCAAGCCCAAGCCGATGGACACCGTATCGCCTTCAATCGTGAACAGACCCACAGTGAAGTCCAGCGCCTCGTAAATGATCAGGTTGTAGGCGGTACGGGTGAGATTGGTTTTCATCTCTTCCGTGACCGCAAATAGACCGTTTCGGATGATTTCAACCGTGACAGCATCAACCGATGCAGCATTCGCCGCACTGGCTGCGTTTGAAACACGGGTGGTGAGTGTGGGTGCGGTCATTTTTCTACCCCTACGCTGATCTGCAAGTTACCGAATTGATCTACCAAAGCTGTATCTCCAGGCTGCACCACGGTCGTCGAGGCGTGTTCTTCAATGAGCGCCGGGCCATTGATGCGATTGCCACTGCACAGTGCTGGGCGTTTATAAACCGGTGTCGAGACAAAACCTGAGCTGCGAAAGTACACCGGCTTGCGGGTCCTCAGCGCTTGCGCCGCCGGTTGCTCACTACCAGCGACCACGGATTGAGGCGGCGGTTTGCGCATGTGTCCCAGCACCGTGACGCGCAAGCTGACCAAGTCCGCAGGCTCCTTGGGCGCTGAAGTGCCGTAACGCACGGCATGCAAGTCATCGAAGTGCTTCTTGATTGCAGCACGGTCTTGCGTCTTGAAAAATTCTGAGGGCAGGTCGACCGTGACCGCGTGTTCTTGGCCCACGTAACGCATATCTGCAGCACGTTGAATGACAACTGCTTCAGGTGTGACGGCAGAGCCAGCAAGCGCCTTCATGCCCTCCGCTTCCATGCCCGCATAAATAGCTTCAATGTCGTCAAACGAGACTTCCTCCAGCTTGCGAAAGACCGAGCGAACATAGTCGTAGCGCAGATCACTGAACAACATGCCGTAAGCGGAAAAGTAACCAGGCGCGAAGGGAATCAGCACATTTTTGATCCCCAACTCACGGGCGATCGCTGACGCATGCAGCGGACCAGCGCCACCGTAAACCACCATGGTAAAACGGCCGGCATCGAGGCCGCGTTCGGTCGTCACGGCTTTAACCGCATGCGACATGGCTGTGACAGCGATGCGCAAAATGCCATCCGCTGCTTCGACGGGGTCCATGCCCAGTGGACCAGCGACCATGGCCGTCATGGCGCGCTGAGCAGCGGTCATGCTGAGTGGCATCTCGCCGCCCAAGAAGTTGCTTGCATCAAGTCGGCCCAGCAATAAATTCGCATCGGTCACCGTCGGCTCTTTGCCACCGCGGTCGTAGCAGGCCGGCCCAGGGTTCGAACCCGCACTTTGCGGCCCCACTCGCAAGGAGTTACCCACCTCCAGCCGCGCAATGCTGCCGCCGCCGGTGCCAACTTCAAAAATATCCATCATCGGAATCTGGATTGGCAAGGCTTTTTCGTAACCGCCAATCAAAGCACTGCCGGTAGTGAGCGGCTTGCCATCACTGATCACGCCAGCCTTGGCTGTCGTACCGCCCATGTCAAAAGCAATGGCGTCGCCCAAGCCCAGCTGCGCACAAATGGCCTGCGCGCCAATCACTCCGGCTGCCGGACCCGACTCCAGCATGCGCACACACTCGCGGCGTGCATCGTCTAAGGGGAACAGGCCACCGGTCGACTGAACCGCATAGAAATCGCCCTTGAATCCTTGTTCGGTCAAATGCGTTTCGAGTTGCCCCAGATACGCCGAGACGCGTGGGCCGACATAGGCATTCGCGGCAACGGTGGAGACACGCTCAAACTCTCGGTACTCTTGGGACAGCTCGTGCGATGCGGTGACAAAAACGCCTGGAATTTCTTCTTGGACGATGGCCTTGACACGCATTTCATGCGCCGGATTTCGGTAAGAGTGCAGCAACAAAATGGCGACCGCCTCGATATTTTGTGCTTTTAACTGCCGCGCCACCACGCGCACAGCGTCTTCATCCAACTCTTTGTAAATGCTGCCATCGGCCAGCAGACGCTCACGCACCTCGTACCGCAGCGAACGCTTGATCAGCGGTTCGTGCTTAGAGAAAAATAGGTTGTAAGCGTCAGGGCGATTGACGCGACCAATTTCGTAAATATCGCGAAACCCTTCAGTGATCAGCAAGGCCGTGCGTGCGCCACTGCGCTCAAGCAGCGTGTTGATGGCAATCGTTGAACCGTGCAAAAAGAGATTCCCGTCTTGGACACTGGCACCCGCGCCATCCAAGGTGTTCTGAATGCCTTTGACAAGTTCTCCGTGGGTGGAGAGCGCTTTGCCGAAGAGCAGTTCACCGCTACTTTCGTCAAACGCGACCATGTCGGTGAAGGTGCCGCCGATGTCTACCGCGATGCGGAGCCGACCCGTGACGGCTGCTTTTACTTGAGTCATTCATTTTCCTTAGAGATGTCGGGGAGCGCCAGTTCAGATTTCGTTTCTCACCGTGTTTCGCAACAGGCCGATGCCGGTGATGTCTACCTCGACCACATCGCCGTTTTTCATATAAACGGCGGGCTCGCGCTTGTCGCCCACACCGCCAGGGGTGCCGGTGGCGATCACATCGCCAGCCATCAGTGGGGTGAAACTTGAGATGTATTCGATGATCACTGGCAGCGTGAAGATCAGATCGGACATCGACGCGTGCTGCATCACCTGACCGTTCAGCCGTGTCGTGATGGTTTGCGCGCCGAGGTCGGGCACTTCATCGGCGGTGGTCAGGCAGGGGCCGAAAGCACCCGTGCCCGGAAAGTTCTTTCCCGGCGTCCATTGATGTGTGTGGCGCTGCCAATCGCGGACCGAGCCATCGTTGAAGCACGCATAGCCTGCGATGTGCTTTAAAGCGTTGGCTTGCGTGATGTTGCGCCCGCCTTGACCGATGACGATGGCGAGTTCACCTTCAAAATCAAAGCGGTCAGAGATGATGGGCTTCACGAGCGGCGCGTCATGCGCCACCAGCGTGTCGGCAAAGCGCGTGAAGATGGATGGGTAGTCGGAGTCCGCGCGTTTTGTCTCTGCCACATGGGTTTTGTAGTTCAAGCCGACACAAAAGATTTTTTGCGGATTGCTGACGACCGGCAACAGCGTCACATCGGCTAGCGTCAGTGACGGCGAGAGCGTGGCCGCAGCCTTGAACAGTTCAGGCAATGCGCCAGCCTCAAGGACCGCGCGCAGATCGACAAAGCGCTGGCCAAAGTGGCTGCCGAGGTCGATGATCTTGTCGGCCGCAAGGCAGCCATAGCTGGCTTTTCCGCCGATTTCAAATGTGACCAGTTTCATGGATTTTCTCTGTGAAATAGTGGAGGGGATGGTGCTCGGCAGGAAGTATAAAATTTAAGCAGCCATTCAAATAGCTCCCATATATGTATCTCAGACATGCAACTTTAGGCATGTCATATAAAAATATCAGCCACCATGAACCACGCTGCGCTCAAGCTATTCACCGAGGTCGCCGAGCTAGGTAGCCTGACCAAAACAGCCCTGCTGCACGGCACAACGCAGCCCCATATCAGCCGTCAGATCGGCGAGCTGGAACGCGAATGCGGTGGCAGGCTCTTTCAACGCACCGGACGCGGCGTGGTGCTGACCGATTTAGGCGAACAGATCATGCCGCGCGTGCGCGCTTGGCTGATGGACACCGACCAGCTGGTCAATGACATCAAGAAGGCCTCAGGCACACCGGTCGGCACTGTCCGAATTGGCGTTTTGCCATCGACTGCGCACCCGCTGGTCAGCACGGTGTACCACCGCCTCAAAGAAAGCTTCCCGCTGATCAAGCTGGTCGTGCGAGAGGGTCAGGGTTCGCAGTTGGACAGCTGGCTTGAGAACGGTCAAGTGGACTTAGCGCTGGTCTTTCGCCACGGTACACAGCCGCGGGAAGGTGAGACCTGGCTGATTAAAACCGAGACCTATTTGGTGGGCAGCGCGACGGACAAACTGACGCAGCAGCCGACCATCGCCTTCAGCCAGCTCGATCACTTGCCGCTGGTGCAGTTCTGCAGGCCCAACAGCTGGCGTGACCAGTTGGATGAGCTGGGTCGCCAAAACGGCGTCGTCATCAACACCACCCTAGAAGCTGACTCGCTGACCCTTCAAACCGAGATCGTCTCACGCGGTGGTTGCTATGCCGTGCTCGGGCCGTACGCGATTGCCGAAGGCTTGCGCGCCGGCAAGCTGCAAGCCTCGCGTATCGTCGACCCCGACATGACGCGATACATCGCACTGGCTCTGTCTCGCCACACATTGGGAACGCTGGCGTCCAAGACCGTCAAGCAAATGATATTGGACGTCGTGAAAGACTTGGCGGCGGCCAGCGGCACCGAAGACGCATCAATCGAAGCTGACTAAATGAACCACCGCTTCGGCATGACCGACTTGCGCGAATAACGCCGAAGCCTCGCCGCCGCCTCAAGGCAACATCACAGCCGCATCACCCCCCAACGCCTTGTAAACCGTGACCTGGTTGTTCAAGCGCGCGAGTTGATTCGTCGCCAAAGCGATGTCCGCCGTGCGGCGTCTTTCCTGCGCGTCTAGCCACAGGCTCAAGGTGGCGGCGCCAGCGCGGTAACGTATTTCGTAGAGCCGCTCTGCTGTGCGCGCGGCCTGCAGTGTTTCGTCCAGCCGCAAGCCCTGCTGTGCCAGTTGCTGGCGCGATGACAAGGCGTTGTCGACATCGCCGAGCGCGGTGTACAGCGTCTGCCGAAAATTCACCACAGCTTCCTCATACAGCGTTTCGGACACGCGAATATTCAGCTGCATGGCTGTGCGCTGCAAGAAAGGCAAGCTGACGCTCAGCCCAAGCGCCGCCGCCGGATTTTGCAACACGCTGCTCAACTGAGCGCTGGTCGACCCGAGGCTGCCAGTGAGGCTGAAGGCCGGGTAATAGCTGGCGCGGGTCGCGTCGATGCCGGTGAACGTTGCGCGCAAACGCAACTCAGCCGCCCGCAGATCAGGCCTGCGCCCCAGCAAGGCCGCCGGCACACCGGCGTCGAGCAAGGGCAGCGCTAAATCAGGCAGCGAAGCGGGATTGGCCAGACTGCTACCAGGCGGGCCGTCAAACAGCAGCGCCAGCGCCGTGCGGGCTTCAAATGTCAGCTGCAGAAAAACACTCTGACTCGCCTGCTGACTGGCCAGCGTCTGCTGCGCTTGCGCCACTTCCAAGCCCGACACGGCACCCGCGCGGTACTGCGCCTGGACCAAATTAAAAGTGGTCTGCGCATAAGCAATGCTCTGTGCGTTGGCGGCTAAGCGCTGGTTTAAAAAGCCCAACTGCCAATACAAACTCGCGGTGGTACCGACCAGCGCCAGCGCGGTGCTTTGCCGATCTTGCTCGGTCGCCAAGGCTTCCCAGCCGGCCACATCGCGCAAACTGCCAAGCCGGTTCCACAAATCAATTTCGTAAGCCGCCCCAATCGATGCGCGACTGATCGGCGTACTCACCGCGCCGGCTTGCAACGGTAAGGTGGTACCAGTGACAACGCTGCCGCTGAAGCTCGGCTGCAGATTGTTGTCAGCCAGACCCGCCAGCAACTGCGCACGCCGAACGCGAATCGCCGCCGCCGCCAGATTGTTGTTGCGCTGCAAGACCTCGGCCACCAGCCGGTCCAATTCGGGGTCGTTGAAACGTGTCCACCAGAGTGTGCCGGGCGCGGTGGGCACGGCGACACCCGCGTCAGCGACGGCCGTCGCATTGTCCTGGCTGTACTGCACGGGAATCGTCAGCGCAGGCGCTTGGTAAGGAGCATTGAAGTTGGAGGCGCAGCCGCTGATCAACAGCGCTGCAGTCGCAACAGACAGCGCCGCACTCAGGCGGATGGGGCGAAGATTCAAAGCCAGAGGTGTCAAGGTCATGGGTTTCACAAAGTTCATTCGCGCGACAGTGCATCGACCGGGTTGAGTTTCGCCGCGCTGTTGGCCGGCATGAAGCCAAAGATCACGCCAATCAGCGTCGAGCAGACAAAGGCCACCACCATCGACAACGTGGAATACACCATGGTGAAGCTGCTGCCCGACTTCTCAAAGCCCCAGCCGATCAGCAGCGACAACAGAATGCCGAGCACACCGCCCAACAAACACACCAGCACGGCTTCAATCAAAAATTGCTGACGAATATCGCCTTGACGCGCACCGACGGCCATCCGCACGCCGATCTCACCGGTGCGCTCGGTCACAGACACCAGCATGATGTTCATCACGCCGATGCCGCCGACAATCAAGGAAATCAACGCGATGGCAGAAATCAGCAGCGTCATGGTCTGGGTGGTTTTTTCAACCGTTTGTCGAATGGAGTCGGTGTTGAGCACGTAGAAATCCATCACCCCGTGGCGCTGCAGCAGCAGCTTGTTGACGCCTTGCTCGGCGGCGGCGGCTGAGACATCGTCGCTGATGCGCACGGTGATGCTGCGCAAGTAGTTTTGGCCGATCACGCGACTCATGGCGGCGGTGTACGGAATCCACACATTGAGCGCATCGGTATTGCCAAAAGCGGAGTCACTGCGCTTGGCAACGCCGACCACACGGCACGGTACTTGGTCGAGCAAAATAACTTCGCCGACGGGGTTTGGGTTGTTCGGAAAGAGCTGCTTGCGCGTGTTGTCGTCGATCACGACTTCTTGCGCGAGACTGGCCACGCTGTCGGCGTCAAAGGGGCGACCGTTGGCCATCTCGACGCCGCGCACGCGAAAGTACTGATCGCCGACGCCATTGACGGTGCCGGTCAAAGCGACGTTGCCGTAGCGCAGCGTGACTGAGGTGTACAGCGTGGGCGTGACACTGTCGACATAGCTTTGCTCGGCCAGCGCCGCCGCGTCGCTCGGCACCAGCGTGCGCACGCGAGCGGCTCGCCGATCGCCAAAGCCGCTGCCCGAAAATATCTCAATCGTGTTGGTGCCAATGGCGCTGATGCTTTTCAGAATCTGCAGGCGTGAGCCTTCGCCCAGCGCCACCACCGAGACCACCGAGGCGATGCCGATGATGATGCCGAGCATCGTCAGAAAAGTCCGCAAACGGTGCGCGTTCATGGCCAGCACCGCCATCCGAAAGGCCTCGCCGAAACGGTCGCGCCCAGCTTGCCAGCGGCCACTGCTGCTAGCCACCGGTTTCAACGCCGCATTGGTCTTGGCAGCCTCAGGCCGGGTCACGCGATCAGCCACCACGCGGCCGTCACGCAGCTCGATGATGCGCTCCGCGTGGGCGGCCACCTGCATGTCGTGCGTGACCATGATGATGGTGTGGCCCTCAGCATGCAGCTCGAGCAAAATCTTCATCACCTCGGCGCCACTGTGCGTGTCGAGGGCGCCGGTCGGCTCGTCGGCCAGCAGCACGTGGCCGCCGTTCATCAGCGCGCGCGCAATGCTCACGCGCTGCTGTTGTCCGCCCGACAGCTGACCGGGCTTGTGCTGCAAGCGGTCGGCCATGCCGAGGCGCGTCAGCAGCGCGGTCGAGCGTTCGCGGCGCGACTGACGGTCGCGCCCGGCATACACCGCCGGCACTTCCACATTGCTCAGCGCACTCAAGTCGCCCAGCAAGTGGTAACGCTGAAAAATGAAACCGAAATGTTCGCGCCGCAGCTCCGCCAATTCGTCAGGTTCGAGCTGGCCCGTCGGCCGGCCCGCCACGCGGTACGAGCCAACAGTCGGTTTGTCGAGGCAGCCGAGGATGTTCATCAGCGTCGACTTGCCAGAACCGGAAGCGCCAACGATGGCGACCATCTCGCCGGCACGGATGTCGAGGTTGATGTCGGTGAGCACGGTGATCGTGCCCTCGCCAGCGGGGAAATCACGTTGCAGTCCGCGCAGTTCTAACAGCGCGGGTGCGGCTTTATCAGAGGCCGTGGCTTTCACAAGATCAGCCATCAAAACCGCATGCGGGGTGCTTGGCGCGGAGCAGCCTGGCTGCCGGGCGCGGCGGCTTCACTCAGCACGACCTTATCGCCCACCGCCAAACCTTCGAGAATTTCTGCATTCACATTGTTGTTGACACCCACTTTGACGTCGCGTTTTTCGGCTTTGCCCGCAGCGCTCACCACGCGCACGCTGGCGGCGCTGCGCCGACCGGATTGCTCGATAGCGGCCGAGGGAATGATGATCACGCCTTTCGCTTCATTCAGCACGATGTAGACCTGCGCCGTCATTGAAATGCGCAACAGGCCATCGGGGTTCGGCACGTCGAGAAGCCCGTTGTAATAAATGGCCGTGGCCGTGTTGACGGTCGTAGCGGTGTCGGTGACGATCGTGTCGGGTGCGGGCTCCACGCTGCGCAGCGTCGTGTAGTAACGCTTTTCAGGCGCGCCCAAAATAGTGAAGTAGACCTTCTGACCGGTCTTGACGCGCACCACGTCGGCCTCTGAAATTTGCGCCTTAACTGTGATCGTTTCCAACATTGCCAGCTTGATGATGATGGGGGCGTTTTGGTTGGCGTTGACGGTTTGTCCCTGCAACGCAACCAGCGCCACGACGACGCCGTCCATGGGCGCCAAAATGCGCGTGTAGCTCAAGTTCACTTGCGCGGTGTCGGCGGCAATGCGGGCCTGCGCAATTTGTGCTTCAGAGGTTTTCACATCAGCACGACTGGTGCCCAAAGTGGCCTCAGCCTGCTCATACGTTTGACGCGAACTCGCATCCGCCGCCAGCAATTCTTTTTCTCGACGAAAGCTCAACTCGGCCTGCTTGAGCGAGGCCTGCCGCGACCCCAACAGGGCCTCAGCACTCAGCAATGCCGCCTCGGTATTGCGCAGGTCGTTTTGCTGTTTCATGGCATCAATCTCAGCAATCAACTGGCCTTTTTTAACGCTGTCACCCAGCGCCACATTCAAGGTCTTGATCTGCCCAGAGGCCTGTGCGCCGACGCTGACCTGTTTGAACGCCTGCAAAGTGCCCGTGGCCAACACCGATTGCTCAAGATCACCCAAGACCGCAGTGGCGGTCACATAAGCCGGTGCATTGTTGGTCGGGAAAAAATAGAGTTTGACACCGACAGCCAACCCCAACAGGGCCAGCGAAGCGATGGCGTAGCGCCAGTTTTTGAGGGAATGGGGCATTTTGGAAGCTGTAAACATCTTAGACATCGTGGGCGCGGACTTTTGCATAGGCTGAACTTTACAAGGCTGGCGATGTTTGCGACTTGGCGCGGGGGCAAAGCACGCTCAAAACTGAGGGGCGTTGGCTTATGGGCTGCAGGCGTGGGTACAGTCAGCAGATCCTTCATTCAACCCAATGAACCCAATGTCACCTGCCGCTGAAGCCCACCCACCATGACCCACATCGATCTTTCCGCATGGCGCGTCAAAGCCGAGCACCCGTTCCAGCTCAAGAACCTGCCCACCTTGCCGGCGGACGCCGAATTGTCCAAGGCCAGCCAAGACAAGGAATGGGGCTTGCAGTTCCAAAAAGCCGCCGACAAACTCGAAAAACTCCAGCTGATGCTGCACGCCGGCAAAAGTAAAGGCTTGCTCTTGGTGTTGCAAGGCATGGACACGGCCGGCAAAGACGGCAGTATTCGCAGCGTGTTTTCGCATGTGAGCCCCTTGGGCGTGCGCGCCGAAGCTTTTGGCGTGCCCAGCGACGAAGAAAAACGCCACGACTTTTTGTGGCGAATTCACCGCAAAGCGCCGGCGCTCGGCGAGATGGCGATTTTCAATCGCAGCCACTACGAGGACGTGTTGGTGCCGCGGGTGCGCGGCTGGATTGACAAAGACGAGTGGCTCCGGCGCTACCAACACATCGCCAACTTCGAAGCGCTGCTGCATGACCAAGGCATCACCGTGCTGAAGTGCTATTTGCACATCTCCAAGCAAGAGCAAAAATCCCGCCTGCAAGCCCGACTCGACGACCTGCTGAAACAATGGAAGCTGCAGGCCTCGGACTTTTCAGACCGCCAGCTGTGGCACGACTACTTGGAGGCCTACCAAGAAGCCATGGCGGCCACCAGCAGCGTCACCGCGCCTTGGTACGTGATACCGGCTGACTCTAAGCGCTACCGCGATTTGTTTTTAGCTGAGTTGCTGGTCCACACGCTGGAAAAAATGGACCTGGCTTTTCCCCCAAAGTCCTTCGATTTATCGACGGTTCAGCTTGATTGATCAGTCAAGCCTTTCAAGAACCGCAAAATGTCGTCAGCTGCCCCCACGCTAGCGGCCAGCGCGTGGGCTTGCAGCAGGTCTCGTTCGTGCCCTAGCTTGGCTTGTAACTCCGCCGCCTGCTGACGCCAACGGCGGCTGCGCTGCGCGGGCAGCAAGAAGCCCAAGGCCTCCACGCCGTAGCGCAGCCGCTTGGCCAGAATGCGGGCTCGGTGTTGGCGCTCAGGGCTGGCCATGTGTCGGCCGGTTTTGATGGACGCTTTCGACGCGTTTTTTGAGGCTCTTTGTGCTTTGAAGGCGACTTGTTTTGCCTGTTTGAAGCGTTCATGCAAACGGCTCAGGCGCTGCCGAGCCCAGCGCCGCAACGGGACGGTTGCAGACTACTCGCATGGCGATTCCCCAGACAAGCCATCGACCCATGCAGTGAGCGCCAACAAAGTAGCGACCACGTCAGCCCGTTGCAATTCGCGGCGCACCGACCGCCGTTGCTCGGCAGCTGACCGCTGCAAGGCTTGGCTCATTTGCCGCCAAGCCCGTCGGCGCCAGTCTTGGACGGTGCTTACATTCGGGCTGGAGTCCGTGTAAGAACTGCGCCAATGCGGCAACGTCTCGGTCAAAGCCACATCCAGATCGCGCAACGCGCCCAAGCCCTCTAACAACGGCTGTAAAAGGGTCAGTGAGGGCGTTTGCGCGTCATGCAGCGCGGGTTTGAACAGGCTTAAGTCCGTTTTAAAACGCCGCCAAGCCACCCGCGCTTGGTGCACCACCTCGGTGTCATCCGAGCTGCGCAGTACCGTCAGCTGGCCGGTGAACTGACGCAGCATCTCACCAAGCACTTTCGTGGCGACCACTTTCACCGAGCACTCGCTTGGCAGCGTTGGCGGGTCGACGGACTGCTTGTCAACGGAAGTCTTTCGGTCAAACATGATCGCTAATTTGCACCGTTGTCTCCGGCCGTCTTGAGGACTTATTCTGAAATTGGCCTAGTCAAACCTCCAAATGCCCCAGCGGCAACGCCCCGCCGACCTTCACTTCGCCCAGCGAAAAGCTGGTGTGCAGATCTTTGACGTTGGGCAAGTTGATGATGCTTTGCAGCGCAAATTTGCTGAACGCTTCTAGGTCGCGCGCGACCACTTGCAATTCAAACGTGCCAGTGCCGCTGATGTAGTGACAGGAGACGATTTCGGGTAACTTGCGGATGGCGTCTTCCAGCTCACGGGTGGCTTCGCCGGTGTTGCGTTCTGCGTCGATGCGCACAAAGGCAAGCACGCCGAGGCCGATTTTTTGGCGGTTGATTTCGGCCCGGTAGCCAGTGATGAAGCCAGATTCTTCGAGCGCACGCACGCGGCGCCAGCAGGGTGCCGCCGACAGCCCGATGCGGGAAGCCAACTCAGCGTTGGTGAGGCGCGCTTCGCTTTGCAACTCTTTCAGTATGGCCACGTCAAATTTATCAAGTGTTTGCATAAACTGTATTTTAAGAAAGGATCTTGCGCAGGATAGTCTAAATAGGGCACAAAACGCAAAGACTTATCCAGGTCTGCCGCCTACACTTTGTCGGTATAAAAATTTAAAAATCTGGAGATGCCGAAATGAACGCACCACTGCCCGAGCACATCCGCAAGTCGCTTGAAACGGTCACCCTCGACGACAAGTATTCGCTGGACTACGGCTACGCTTTCATGAGCGGGGTGCAGGCCTTGGTCAAGCTGCCGATGCTGCAGCGCCTGCGCGACCAGCAGCAGGGCAAAAATACCGCCGGCTTCATCTCAGGTTATCGTGGCTCGCCTTTGGGTGGTTACGACCAGGCGCTGTGGAAGGCGTCCGAGTACCTGAAAGCACAAAACATCGTCTTTCAGCCAGGGGTGAATGAAGAGCTTGCCGCCACCGCCGTCTGGGGTACGCAACAACTGGGCTTTGCGCCACCGGGCACCAACAAGTACGACGGCGTGTTCGGCATTTGGTACGGCAAGGGTCCGGGCGTTGACCGCACGTCTGACGTTTTCAAACACGCCAACATGGCGGGCACCACGCCCTGGGGCGGTGTGCTGGCGGTGGCCGGCGACGACCACGTAGCGAAAAGTTCAACCGCCGCGCACCAGAGCGACCACATCTTCAAGGCTTGCGGGTTGCCGGTTTTTTTCCCGGCCAGCGTTCAGGAAATTTTGGACCTCGGCCTGCACGCGCTGGCCATGAGCCGCTACGCCGGCGTTTGGGCCAGCATGAAGACGATTCAGGAAATCGTCGAGTCTTCAGCCAGCACTTTGATTGATCCTGAGCGGGTGCAGATCAAGTTGCCGACTGACTTTGTGATGCCACCGGGCGGCGTGCACATCCGCTGGCCCGACGCACCGCTGGAGCAAGAGCAGCGTTTGTTCGACTACAAATGGTATGCCGCGCTCGCCTATATTCGCGCCAACCGCCTCAACTACAACGCGATCGAAGGCCCGAATGACCGACTCGGCCTGATGGCCAGCGGCAAGGCCTACAACGACACGCGCCAAGCCTTGGTTGACTTGGGTCTGGACGACGCCACCTGCCGTCAAATCGGTATTCGCCTTCACAAAGTGGGCGTGGTCTGGCCTTTAGAAGCCCAGCTCACGCGTGAATTCGCCACCGGCTTGCAAGAGATTTTGGTGATCGAAGAAAAACGTCAAGTCATTGAGTACCAGCTGAAAGAAGAGCTCTACAACTGGCGCGCTGATGTGCGGCCCAACGTGCTCGGCAAGTTCAACGAAGTTGATGGCGACTTCAGCGGTGGCGAGTGGGGCATGTCCAATCCGGCGGCCAACACCTTGCTACGCGCCAACGCCGATTTATCGCCCGCACTGATTGCCAAAGCCATCGCGGCACGCGTCAAAAAACTCAATCTAGACAGCGACATGCGTGCACGCATTGACGCCCGGCTGGCGTTGATCGCTGCCAAAGAAAACGCCATGCAAGTGACGGTGGTCGACACCGAGCGCACACCTTGGTTTTGCTCAGGCTGCCCGCACAACACCTCGACCAAAGTGCCCGAAGGTTCACGCGCCATGGCCGGTATCGGCTGCCATTACATGACGCTGTGGATGGACCGCAGCACCATGGGTTTCACGCAGATGGGCGGCGAGGGCGTGCCGTGGGTGGGCCAACAACCCTTCACCACCGACACGCATATCTTTGCGAATCTCGGCGACGGCACTTACTTTCACAGCGGCCTGTTGGCGATTCGCCAGAGCATCGCAGCGGGCGTCAACATCACCTACAAAATTTTGTACAACGACGCCGTCGCGATGACCGGCGGACAGCCCGTTGGTGAGCGACCTGAAGGCCATTCGGTGCTGCAAATTGCGCAGTCGATGCGCGCCGAAGGTGCGGTCAAAACCATCATCGTGTCAGACGAGCCGGAAAAGTACGACGGCGTGACTTTGGCCGAGGGCGTGACAGTCCATCACCGCGATGAGTTGGATGCGCTTCAGCGCCAGTTCCGTGAGATCAAGGGCTGCAGCGTCATCATTTACGACCAGACCTGCGCGACTGAAAAGCGCCGGCGTCGCAAGCGCGGCGTGTTAGTTGATCCTGCTGCACGCGTGGTCATCAATGAGCTGGTGTGTGAGGGCTGCGGCGACTGCGGCGTGCAGTCCAACTGCCTGTCGGTCGAACCCTTGGAAACGGAGTTCGGCCGCAAGCGCCAGATCAACCAGAGCACCTGCAACAAAGATTTTTCATGCGTCAAAGGGTTTTGTCCAAGCTTTGTGACGGTTGAAGGTGGGCAGCTGAAAAAGAAGGCCAAGGGCGACGCCAAGCTCAACCCGTTTGACGATGCCGCGCTGGGCGTCTTGCCGCTTCCCATCATTCCTTTATTAGACGGTTCCGACGGCCGCACGGATCGTGTTTGGGGCATTGTGATTGCAGGCGTTGGCGGCACCGGCGTCATCACCATCGGGCAGTTGCTGGGCATGGCGGCGCACCTTGAAGGCAAAGGCATCGTCACGCAAGACGCTGCGGGCTTGGCGCAAAAAGGCGGCAGCACTTGGAGCCATGTGCTGATCAGCCAGCAGCCGCCGGACATTTGCACGACGCGCGTGGGCATGGCCAGCGCTGACCTCATCATCGGCTGCGACCCGATCGTGGCGGCGCACAAAGAAACCATGCTGCGCATGCTTGAGGGCAAAACCCATGTGGCGCTGAATGCG
>CANFZL010000019.1 GCA_947451205.1 Comamonadaceae bacterium | reverse complement strand
GCAAATCGGCGGCGCAGTCGGCCATATCTGGCAGTCGCGCACCGATCGGTATTCCGAAATGCGTGCAGCGCTGCCCGCAGACGCTTCGCCAGCGGACACCGGACGGCGGGTTGAGATGAGTTACATCGGCGGATAAATGGCCCCCACGCTTGTCGCTTCGCGTACTGCGCTGCCCCCCGAGGGGGCGCATTTCCCCTTGGGGCGGCCCGGCGGGGAAACAATGCCCCCACGCTTGTCGCTTCGCGTACTGCGCTGCCCCCCCGAGGGGGCGCATTTCCCCTTGGGGCGGCCCGGCGGGGAAACCATCACACCAACCAATAACAACTTCACAAGACAGATCCCATGATTGAAATTTCAGAAATTACCGGACTTATTCTGGCTGGTGGGCGTGGTTCGCGCATGGGTGGCGTAGACAAGGGTTTGCAGAACTTCAACGACGTGCCGCTGGCTTTGTACACGCAGTTGCGACTGAGTCCCCAAGTCGGTGACCTCCTCATCAATGCGAATCGGAATCTGGCGGCGTACGAATCGTTCGGTGTGCCGGTCTGGCCAGATGCGGCCAGCTTGGGTGACTTCGCCGGGCCGCTGGCAGGTTTTTTGACGGGCTTGGAGCGCTGCGAAACCGCTTTCATGATGACCGTGCCTTGCGACACACCGCTGTTCCCGCACGACCTCGTGGCCCGACTTGCAGCGGCACTCGAAGCCGAAGACGCAGACATCGCTATGGCGGCGGCGCGTGAAGAAGACGGCCAGCTGCGCGCTCAGCCTGTGTTTTGCCTGATGCGCTCCGAACTGCTCGAAAGCGTGGTCAAGTTCACCCACGGCGGCGGCCGCAAAATCGACGCATGGACGGCCCTGCACAAAACCGTGCTGGTGCCGTTTGACCAGCCCGGCGACGACCCGAAAGCATTCATCAACGCCAACACGCTGACCGAACTTCACCAGCTCGAAAACCGCTGAGCCCATGAAAACCATTGCGCAAATTGCCGCCGAACTTCAGGGTTACGACCCTCAGGCACTGCCCGCCAAGGCGGTACTCGACTTCTTGCAGCGGCTGGTCACGCCCGTGACCGAGAGCACAGAACAACCGCTGTTTGATGCGCTGGGCAAGGTGCTGTCTGCCGATGTCATTTCACCGATGGACGTGCCGCCGCACGACAACTCAGCGATGGACGGTTATGCCTTTGACGGCAGCCAACTGCAAGCTGATGTCCCTTTGACACTCAAAGTGGTTGGCACGGCGCTGGCCGGCAAAGCTTGGGTCGGAACGGCGGGTCTGGGTGACTGCGTGAAGATCATGACCGGGGCCATCATGCCGGCCGGCTTGGACACCGTGGTGCCGCAAGAAATAGTCACGCAGCTGGGTGGTGAAACTGCTTTCGTTGTCATCCCGCCAGGCATGCTCAAACTAGGTGACAACCGGCGACTGCGCGGTGAAGACTTGGCGCAAGGTCACCCTGCACTGCTCAAAGGCCAAACCATCACACCGGCCCGACTCGGCCTAGCCGCATCGCTGGGTTTGCCCAGCCTGCCCTGCTGGCGGCCGCTGCGTGTGGCTTATTTTTCAACCGGCGACGAAATCCTGTCGCTGGGCGAGCCGCCGCGTGAAGGTGCCGTCTATGACAGCAACCGCTACACCACCTTTGGCCTGCTCAAGCGGCTCGGCTGTCAGGTGATTGACATGGGCGTAGTCAAGGATGATCCGTCCCTGCTAGAAGCCGCATTCCAATCTGCGGCGGCTCAGGCCGACGCGATCATCACCAGCGGCGGCGTCAGCGTCGGCGACGCCGACTACACCAAAGCGATGATGAAAAAGCTCGGTGATGTGGCCTTCTGGCGCATCGCCATGCGACCCGGCCGGCCGATGGCCGTGGGGCGCATTGCCGCAGCGGAAAGTCAAAAAACCGGTGCTATGTTGTTCGGCCTGCCCGGTAATCCGGTCGCCGTGATGGTGACTTTTTTGGCCTTTGTCAGACCCGCTTTGCTGCAGATGATGGGCTGTACCGACAGCCCATCACCCCTGCTCAAAGCCCACAGTCAAGAGCCAATGCGCAAAAAATCCGGCCGCACCGAATACCAGCGCGGCTGGGTCTCTACGGCTGCAGATGGCTCCCTGCAAGTGCGCACCACGGGCAGCCAAGGCTCGGGCGTGCTGAGTTCTATGGCTGAAGCCAACGGCCTGATCATGCTGCACCACGACCAAGGCAACGTCGCCGTGGGCGAGCTCCTGGACGTGATGATGTTTGACGGCGCGATCTAGTTCACAGTTGCGCCGTGCGAGGCAGACGCCGGTGTGTCATGCGCCACTTGCGTGTTCGCACCCGGAACCGCCTTGCGGGCAAACAGCGTGTACATGGTCGGCACCACAAAAATGGTGAGCAGTGTTCCCAGCGACATCCCGCCCACAATGACCCAGCCGATTTGCATGCGGCTTTCTGCACCCGCACCGGTGGCCAGCGCCAGCGGTAAAGCACCCAAGACCATCGCGCCGGTGGTCATCAAAATCGGCCGCAGGCGCTGCGCTGAGGCTTTGACCACCGCGTCGATCATGTCCATCCCCTGACCCCGCAACTGATTGGTGAATTCGACGATCAAGATACCGTGTTTGGTGATCAGCCCGACAAGCGTGATGAGTCCAATCTGGGAATACACGTTGAGTGATCCACCGCTCCATTTCAGCGCCAACAAGGCACCGATCATCGACAGCGGCACCGACAACATGATGACCAACGGATCGACAAAGCTCTCGAACTGCGCCGCCAACACCAAGAAGATGAACACCAATGCCAGCACAAAGACGATCACCAGTGCACCTTGCGAATTGCGGAACTCACGCGAGGTGCCATTGAGCTCAGTGCTGTAACCCGTGGTGAGAATTTTGGCCGAGGTCTCATTCATGAAGCGCAAGGCTTCTCCAAGCGAATAGTCGCTGGACAAGTTAGCCGTGATGGTCACCGAGCGGCGCTGTCCAAAGTGGTTCAGTTCGCGTGGTGAAACGGTTTCGCGCACCTTCACCAAGGCCGACAGAGGAATGATTGCATCATTGCGGCCACGCACGTAAATACGGTCAATGTCTTCAGGTGTGCTGCGTCCACTGGCCTGCGTTTGAACGATCACGTCGTACTGCTCGGCATCACGTTTGTAGCGCGTCACGTTGCGCCCGCCCAGCAAGGTTTCAATCGCCTTAGCAACCACTTCGACACTCACGCCAAGATCAGCCGCTTTCTCGCGATCGACATTGATACGCAGTTCTGGCTTGTTCAGTCGCAAGTCGACGTCGGGCGACACAATGCCCGGATTCTTGGCCATTTCATCGAGCATCTTACGCACCATACCGTTCAGGTTTTGGTAACTTTCGGAGGTCTGAATAACGAAGTTGAGGGGTCGTTCGCGAAAGCCCTGACCGAGCGAAGGCGGCGTGATCGGGAAGGCAGTGACACCTGACAAGCTGGCAAATTTGGGACCGAGTTCACGGGCCATGTCCATCGTCGTGCGCTTGCGTTGGTCCCAGTCCACCGTGCGGTAAATCACACTGGCCTGCACCACCGTCGGACTGCCCAAGCTGACATAAATACGGTCAAACTCTTTGAAGGGCTGGCCCATTTTTTCCAGTGCTCTGGCGTAGCGGTCGGTGTAATCCAGCGTAGCGCCGTCGGGTGCATTGACGTTGGCCAGAATCACCCCTCGGTCTTCCATCGGTGAGAGTTCTTGCTTCATGGTCGGGAACACCAAGGCAATCGCAGCCGCGCTGATCAGCATCACTAGCAGCACCAGCCAGCGGGCCTGCAACAACCAACCCTTGAGCCGACCGCCCAACCCGGCGTTGGCAGCCGGCCGGTGACGCATGGTCACAAGCCAACGCAGAAAGGCCCCGTAACTGTCGGACAAACTGGTCAACAGGCGCTCCATGCCGCGGTCAAAGCGGTTCGGGTTGGGGTTGTGCTTCAACAACTGCGTGCACATCATGGGCGTCAGCGTCAGCGCGACAAAACCAGACACCACCACCGCGCCAGCCAACGCCAGTGCGAACTCCACAAACAACCGCCCGGTACGTCCCGGAGTGAAGGCCAGTGGCGCATACACCGCCACCAGCGTGGCCGTCATGGTGACGATGGCAAAGCCAATCTCGCGGGCACCCTTGATGCCCGCTGAAAACGGGTCCATGCCTTCTTCAATGTGTCGGTAAACGTTCTCCAGCATGACGATGGCGTCATCGACCACCAAACCGATGGCCAGCACCAGGGCCAGCAAGGTCAATGTGTTGATGCTGAAACCCGCCAGAGCCATAAGCGCGAAGGTGCCGATCAGACTCACAGGAATGGTGATGATCGGAATAATGGAGGCGCGCAAAGTGCGCAAAAACACAAAAATGACAAGCGCCACCAGGAATACCGCTTCGACGATGGTGTGATAAACATTCTTGACGGAGCGGTCAATGAAGACTGAGTTGTCGTTGGTTACGTCAATCACCACGCCCTCAGGCAGGTCAGCCTGAAGCTTTGGCAGCGCTTCTCGCACGCCCTTGGAGAGGTCAAGCGGATTTGCTGTGGCCTGTCGGATCACACCTATAGCCACGGCAGAGCGTCCATTCACACGGACAGCGGTACGCTCGTCAGCAGCAGCCTCCTCAACGCGAGCTACATCACGGACTCTGACTGAAAAACCGTTGACGGTTTTCACCACGATGTCGCCAAACTGAGCCGGTCGGATCAAGTCGGTCTGTGAGGTCACGCTGAACTCGCGCTGCTGCGACTCGATGCGTCCCGCCGGCAACTCCATGTTGCTACGCCGAATGGCATCTTCTACATCCTGACTGGTCAGGCGGAATGAGGCCATCTTGTCAGTGTCGAGCCAAACCCGCAT
Source organism: Comamonadaceae bacterium (assembly GCA_947451205.1). Lineage (GTDB taxonomy): Bacteria > Pseudomonadota > Gammaproteobacteria > Burkholderiales > Burkholderiaceae_C > Polaromonas. The sequence continues at coordinate 14,260 of CANFZL010000019.1, read as the reverse complement.
CGCGTATTTTCGCTCTCCATAAATTCGCACATCGGCAACGCCTGTGACCGTCTGGAAACGCGGTTTCACAATCCGATTGACCAAGTCGTTGATTTGCAGCTGGGTCAGGGAGTCACTGGAGAACGCGATCTGAATGACAGGGAAGGCATCGGCCTCAACTTTCGCGATCACCGGCTCTTCAATCGCTTGCGGCAAACGATTGCGCACACGGGAGGTTCTGTCTCGCACCTCAGCAGCGGCTGAGTCGGCATCTTTTTCAAGTCGGAAACGCACGCTGATCTGGGCTTGGTCAGCGCGGCTGATCGATGTGAGCACGTCCACGCCGTCAATACCGGCGATGGAGTCTTCGAGCGGCTTGGTCACCTGCGACTCGATCACCTCAGCTGACGCACCGCGATAAATCACACTGACAGTGACCATTGGCTCATCAATTTTGGGGTATTCACGCACCGTGAGGCGGTTGAAACTGACCGCGCCAATCAGCACGATCAGCAGCGACAGCACGGTGGCAAAGACCGGACGGCGGATGGAAATTTCAGCGATTTGCATAGTCAGGGCTTCCGGCTATCGGTCTTGGGAGTTCAACCCGGCTTATGAGCAGACTGACGCGTCACTTTTCCAGTGCTGCCAGCAGCGTCAGCCAAGCCGAGCCGGCAAGGGTCTGCACCTGAGAGCGCTGACAAGGCTGTTGCCTGCAGCTTAGGCTGGGTGGTGGTTGCTGGCGAGATCGCAGGCACAACCAAAATCCGCACCGCTGTGCCGTCGCGCTGAATGCGCTGCTGACCAGCAATGACGACGGTCTCCCCGGCATCCAGCCCTTGCACGATCTCGACCTTGCCAGGCTTTCGCTGCCCAACCTTGACTTCGACTCGTTGAGACACCGAGCCCTGGCCGTCAGGCGCAGGCATCAGCTTGATGACGAATTGCTTGCCAGCCTGAGGCACGATGGCTTCTTCAGGCACCATGCGGGCGTCATCACGCTGACCAAAAATAGTGTTCACGCGCGCAAACATGCCGGGACGCAATTGCATGCGCCGGTTGTCAATGCACGCACGGATGCCGACCGAGCGGCCGTTGGCATCGATCAACGGATCAATGGCTTGCAAGATGGCCTTGAATTTCAGACCCGGCAGCGCATCAAGCTCCAAGGTTGCGGTCTGCCCCCGTTGAACTTGCGATTGATAGCGCTCAGGCAAGCGGTAGTCGACAAAAATAGCTTCAATGTCTTCGATGTTGACAATATCAGCGCCATCCTTGAGATAGTCGCCGACGTTGACCGTGCGAATGCCAGCCAGGCCGTCAAACGGCGCGAATATCTTCAGTCGCGCAGCCGTTGCGTCAGCCAATGACAGCTTGGCTTCAGCGACTTGCAAAGCTGCTGCACTTTCGTCTACCGTGCGGCGGCTGATGAAGTTCTGCTCCACCAAGTCCTGGTTGCGCTTGTGGTTGGCCACGGCAATACTCAGCTCAGCCTTCGCCTGCTGGACTTGGGCCATCGGCAAGCGGTCATCGAGCTGCACCAGCAATTGGCCGGCTTTCACCCTGTCGCCGTCGCGAAAATTAAGCTGCGTGATGCGTCCGCTTATTTCAGGCCGCAGTATCACGCCCTGACGTGAGCGCAGGGAACCGACAGCCTGGATATCGTCCACCAGCTTCATGACTTCAACACGGGCTACTTCGACAGAAGGCTTGCCCGTGCCACCTTGGGGGCCAAGTCCTGTGGTCGAAGCCAACGGAGCTTCAACTGCGCGCTTGGCAGGCTGGTGTTGATACAACCAAGCCGCCGCGCCCAAAGTGGCGATACCAACTGCTGCCACCAAAGGATAAATTACTTTAGATGCCATGAGAAAAGCGTCCGCTTTTTTGTAAAGATGTGTTGAATTATCAATGCACGCCAAGCCGGGCGGCAGACCGATTTGCAGCCAAGGCCATGTCGACCCCTTTATTGGCCAAGGTGTCTGCTCGCTCGTTACCGGGATCCCCAGCATGACCTTTGACCCAGCGCCAATCAATTTGATGACCGCCTGAAGCCACCAGCGCGTCCAGACGCTGCCAAAGATCGACGTTTTTCACCGGTGCTTTGGCCGCGGTACGCCAGCCTCGGGCTTTCCAGCCGTGAATCCACTCGGTGATCCCCTTGCGTACATATTCGCTGTCAAGGTAAAGCGTCACTTGGCAAGGTCGCTTGAGGGCCGACAAAGCCTCGATAACCGCCATGATTTCCATGCGGTTGTTGGTGGTGCCGAGTTCGCCACCGAACAACTCCTTGACAGTGCCACCTGAGGTCAACATGGCGCCCCAGCCACCTGGACCAGGGTTGCCTTTGCAGGCGCCGTCGGTATAAATCACCACCGGCGCAGCCGGGGTCTGAACTTCTGTCATGAATTTTTCTTGTCCGTTAAAGCTGAAGTTGACGTCGATCGGGTCTGATGCCGGTTTGCCACCACAGCGGGTGCAGGCACCCTTGCAGCACGGTCTTTCCATGCTGGCCCCAACAGGCGCATGCCGCGCACGCGCTTGGTAGCGACCAAGAAATACACCGCACCAAAAATGGGCCACCAACGGGCACCCGCCACATCCATCCAGGCGAATCGCCCTAGCCAGCGCTCATTGCCGATCGCGGGCCTATAGCAACCGAAGTGGGCTGACTCTACCTCAAAGCTGAGCAGTCGCAGCCAGTCGCGCAAGCGCCAGTGGCCGATGAACTCACCTGATTCAGGCAAAAATAATTCACCGAAACCCAGCCGTTGACTCAGGTGGGCCCGTTGTTGCCTCAAACCCCACAAACTGGCGGGATTCAAACCGCTGATGACCACGCGCCCTTCAGGCACCAAAACACGCTCGACTTCACGCAGCGTCGCGTGTGGGTCATGGCTGAGCTCCAACGTGTGTGGCAACACCACCAAATCAAGACTGTTGGACGGGAAAGGCAGCGCGGCAGAATGTGTCAAAAGTGCTACATTCCGATAACTCTGAGACGACTCACTGCTCAGATTTAAAATCCCGTCAGAGGCGCTTACAGCCGTGTTTTGCATCGAATCAAGCGCCAGCCACTGATGAGGGATGCGATTGCTACGTAAAGTATCCATTTCCTGCAAACCTAATTGCAGGGCGTGGTAGCCAAAAATGTCTGCCACTGCTTCATCGAAACGTGCACGCTCCCACGCCAACAAGTATTCACCGGGCGGTGTTTTCAACCAGTCCGTCAAACCTATAATTTCCGAGCTCATCAAAACCACTGCATGTGTTTTCTCAATTTTGTTCTGATAGTCCAGCGGGCGTTGATACGGCTGGCACGGCACCTTCATTCAGTGGCTGATTCTAGTCAAGCCTTCACTCACGGTGAGACCGTCTGATGATTCTGACCTTCGACAATTCACCGAGCTGCCCTAAGGCGCTGAAAAAGACCCCCCTCATGACATTTAATCAGCCCAGTGCCTTGTCTTTTTTAAGAAGTCTCGCAAGTTGCCCGTCCGGCTGCATGCGTCAATATCGCGCTATCGCTACCGCCCTTGGCTTGGCCGGCATGCTCACCTTACTGGCAGGCTGTGCCACCCCAAATCAGCTTGGGTCACTTGACAATGCGTCCAGTCCGATCATGGCCAGTAGCGCGCTGACCATTCAAGCGGAGGCAAGGATGAATGCCGAATCTAGAAGCGGCAACAAAACAGCCCGTGCGGTATTGGCTCCCAGTGCAGCGCTGAAATCGATAGATCCGCTGACGGACACAACACAAACCGTTGCGTCACTAGCAGCGCCCGTCGAGCTTTGGGATCGGATTCGACGAGGCTATCGCATGGCTGACCTGCAAAACGACTTGGTCACCGACCGGGAGCTCTGGTACAGCAGCCGGCCAGACTACATGCAACGCATGACAGAGCGCTCAAGCAAATACCTGTTCCACATCGTTGAAGAGTTAGAGCGTCGAAACATGCCGACTGAACTGGCGCTGCTGCCCTTCATTGAGAGCGCCTTCAACCCACAAGCTGTTTCCAGCGCCAAGGCCGCTGGCATGTGGCAGTTCATGCCTGCAACCGGCACATATTTCGATCTCAAACAAAACATCTTTCGGGATGACCGTCGCGACGTGCTGGCGTCAACCCGTGCCGCCTTGGATTACCTCCAAAAACTCAACACCATGTTTGGCGACTGGCAATTGGCATTGGCCGCCTACAACTGGGGGGAAGGCAACGTTGGTCGGGCCATTGCACGCAACAAGAAAGCCGGCCTTGGGACTGCTTACACAGACCTGAACATGCCGGCAGAAACCCGTTTGTACGTGCCCAAGCTACAAGCCGTGAAAAATATTGTCACGAATCCTGAAGCCTTCAATACCGAATTGCCACTGATTGAAAACCATCCTTATTTTCAGGAAGTCACGATCTCGCGTGACATCGATGTGGCGCTTGCTGCAAAGCTGGCAGATGTCAACCTCGCTGACTTCAAAGCCCTGAACCCATCCGCCCACCGGCCAGTTATTTTGGCGGCCGGCACGCCGCAAATTTTATTGCCGTGGGACAGTGCCAAAGTGTTTCAACGGAACTTTGAGGCCTACACGCTGGGCCAGTACGCCAGCTGGACAACCTGGACTGTCCCCAGCACGATGGCCCCCAGTGAAGCGGCTCGTCGCACCGGCATGACTGAAAGCGACATGCGATCAGTCAACAGCATTCCGCCGCGCATGCTCGTCAAGGTTGGCTCAACACTGCTGGTGCCACGTTCAGCCAAAGTCATCAATGACGTGACCAGTCATGTGGCCGAAAACGGCCAGATGAGTCTGGCACCCGAGATTGTCACGCGGCGCGTCAGCGTTAAAGCCCGCAAGGGTGAAACGGTGGCGACACTGGCGCGACGTTATCGCGTCAGCACCCTCGAAGTCGCAGACTGGAATCAGGTCACGGCCCACAGCAGCTTCAAGCTTGGGCAGTCGGTGGTGCTGTTTCTGCCGATCAAGGCCAAGACAACAAGCAAGCGCATCGTCAAGGCCAAAGTCATTAAAAGAGCCCCCCAGAAGTAAATTCTGAGGCGTCAACTCGTCTACGAAGACGCTTAGGATCAGTCGTCTTTTTGCCATACTTGTCGCGCACACGTCTACTTTAAAACCAAGGTCAATAGGTCATGCTGAACAAGTTTTTCACGGTCGTCGCAGTAACCGCCACACTTCTTCTCGGAGCCTGTCAAGACCAGGCAAGCGCGCCAACAGCGGCTCAAGCCAGTGCCACGTCCGTGTCGATCACGACAATACAAGCACAAGCCAAGGGTTTCAGCGTCGGTGTGCCGATGAGCGCACGCACGGTGTATGTCTTTTTTGATCCGCAATGCCCACACTGCACGGCACTTTGGGAAGCGGCCAAACCACTGAAAAATCAGATTCGCTTCTTGTGGATTCCGGTCGGCATTCTTAATCCCTCCAGCGTTGCGCAAGGCGCCACGATACTGGCTTCACAAGCTCCTGAGGCCGCAATGGATGCGCACGAGTCCTCCATGAACGCCAATGCCGGCGGCATCACTGCCTCTCGCGACGTTGAGGTCCAAAAAGCTGAGGTGACCCAAAATACACAGCTGCTGAACCGTTTTGGCTTTGCATCAATTCCCACCATCGTGGCCACACAAGCTCAAACGGGTGCAACCATCACCAACGAAGGCGCTATGTCTACAACTGCACTCGCGAACTTTTTGGGATTGCAGTTGCCTGATAAAACCGCTGCGGCTTCAACCTTCAAGCCTTGAAGCGTTCTTTCGCCCGACGAGCAAAAGTATTGGTAAAGGTCTTGGCCAAGTCGATCTTGTCGGCCTTGATGTCGGGATTAAAACTCGCGAGTGCCCGAAAGGCAGTTCTAGGGCCGTTATCGGGCATCAGTCCATCGAGAGAGATTGACTCGCGAACCTGATTAAAAGACGCCAGATACAAGGCTCGGTCACCCAGCAGGTACGCGTCAGGCACCGACTTGATGATGTCTCCGGGACCCGCTGTTTGCAGCCACTTTAAGCCATGCACGATGGCATTCGCCAAGGCTTGGCAAGTGTTTGGATTTTTCTGGATGAAGTCGCCCGTGCTGTAAAGGCAGGTAGAAGGCATCGGGCCGCCAAAAACATCGACCGTGCCTTTCACTGTGCGGGTCTCAGCGATGATCTTGACATCACCTTTTTGCTCGAGCATCGTCATCACCGGGTCAGTATGGCTGATGGCATCAATCTGCCCGGAGCGCAACGCCGCCAGCGCGCTTGACGTCGAGGCGAATTCCACAAAACTCACGTCGTTTGGTTTCAAGTCAAAGCGCGCCAGCACCAAGCCAGCCGTGAAGTAACTCGCTGAGCCGAGCGTAGCGACCCCAATCTTGCGGCCCTTTAAATCGGCCACTGCTTTGTAGTGAGGCATGTTACGCACCGACACACCAAATGCGATCTGCGGCGTACGCGCTTGCATCACAAAGGACTGAAACCATTGGTTTTTATACTGCAGTTCGATGGTTCTGGCAAAGGCACCAGAACAGACATCAGCGGCCCCACTGACGAGAGCCTGCGAAGCACGGTCGCCCGTTCCAAAGTCACTGATTTCCAAGTCCAGACCTTCAGCCTTGAAGTAGCCGAGCTGCTCCGAAATCGTCAACGGTAAATAGCCAAGAGACGCCTTGCCACCGACAGCCATGACGATCCGCGTGCGCTCCAGCTTACGGCTATTGGGCTGAGCTTGTAGCGCAGGCAGAGCCAAAGATGTGGCGAGTAAAAACCCTGTTTTCCCCAAATGTCGGCGGGAAATCCCGTCTGTTCGCGTCATGCGCTGGCCTCTTAAACTCTTGATCTTGGCCCAAGCGTAACCAGCCCATAAAAAAACCGCATCGGGAAGATCCCGTGCGGGTTTGTACTCGATCTAACTCGACAATAGCGTCGGACTCACCCCTGATCAGCGAAACCCTGCGAACAACAGCGCGACATTGGCCAGCAAAGCCAGCATCCAAATAACGCTGCGAAGGTTGGCTTTGTTGGTCACATACGCGGCCACATAAGCCAGCCGCAGCACGACGAAAACAACAGCCAGCACATCGACCCGCAACTGTGACGCCTGTAGCTGGTGCGCAATGATGACGGCCGCAAAAAAGAAAGGCAGTGCCTCGAACGTGTTGGCTTGAGCGTTGTTGGCCCTAGCACGCCATTCAGTCTGGCGCTGCAGCCAATTGCGCGGGTCTGCGTTGTCATAACCGCCCTCGCCAGGCGGCGTGCGCATCATGCCGGACTTGGCGATGCCTGCGCAAACCACGGGCAACAAAGCCATCGTCAGCACACACCAATAAGCGATTGTGAAATTTGGAAGCATGATTTTGTAACGCCTTTCAGCTGTGTTTAACGTCTGTCAACCAGCGCATGGGCGATGGTGCCAAGGTCGACATATTCGAGCTCGCTACCGACTGGCACACCGCGCGCCAATCGCGTCACTTGGACGCCGCGACTTTTCAGCGCTTGCGCAATCACGTGGGCGGTAGCTTCGCCTTCGGCTGTGAAATTGGTTGCCAAAATCACTTCTTGGACTTCACGCTCAGACGCTGGCAGATGTTCGCCCTGCGCGTCTTTGGGAACGACGCGGTCAAAGAGTTTTTTCAGTCCGATTTCGTTCGGCCCAACGCCGTCTAGCGGACTCAACTTGCCCATCAACACGAAGTACAAGCCGCGATAAGCCAGTGTGCGCTCTAGTGCCGCTTGATCAGCAGGCGTTTCAACCACGCACAGCTGACTGCGGTCGCGCTGCGGGTTTTGGCAAGTCATGCAAATCTCTTGCTCGGTCAGCGTGTTGCACAGTGCGCAATGCTTGACGCTGTGCACAGCATGCTCCAGCGCCTTGGCAATTTGCAAGGCACCGGACTTGTCGTTTTGCAGCAAGTGAAAAGCCATGCGAGCGGCTGACTTCAAGCCAACGCCGGGCAAGCGGCGCAAGGCCTGCGTCAAGCCCTCTAGCGCATTCGAATCAGCCATTGAAAGCGACCGGCTCCAAACACATCATCAGAACGGCATCTTCATGCCGCCGGGCAGCGCCGGCATGCCGGCGGTGATCTTGCCCATTTTTTCTTGGCTCAAGTCTTCAGCTTTGCGTATGGCGGCGTTGAAAGCCGCAGCCACCAAATCTTCCAGCATGTCTTTGTCGTCGACCACCAGCAAGCTGGCATCAATCTCAACGCGTTTGACATCGTGCTTGCAGGTCATCGTGACCTTGACCAAGCCGGCACCAGCTTCGGCTGTGACTTCAATGAATGCCAGCTCATCTTGGGCTTTTTTCAGGTTGTCCTGCATGGCTTGTGCCTGCTTCATGAGACCGGCGAGTTGTCCTTTATTGAACATGTTTGATTCCTTCGTAAATATTTGGTAAGTGGGTCTTAAGAGGGGTCTTGAATGCTTATCTTGATCATATCGGCTTGGCCAATTCAGGTACCTATGTCGGGGCCAGCGGGCGGATGCTGCCGGGGACCACACGGGCACCCCATTGGCTCACCATGTCTTGCACAAAAGGATCATTTTCAATGACCTCTTCGGCTTGCCGCTGGCGCTCCGTCTGAGCCGCTGTATTACGGCGCGCAGGCGTGTCGCCCACAGGGCCGACTTCCACCATCAATCGGGTGATTGTCGGCGCAGCCAAGGCGTCTGGCAGGGCATGCAGGCTTTGAATGGCTTGCAGCAGCTTGTCGCAAGCACCGGCGTGATTGAGCGACTGGCGCTCGACCTGCAAAGTCCAGACGCCCTCTTCCTGCGACTGCAATTCAGACTGCAGCGCCAACTCCCGTACCAACGCGGCGATCAGCTCAGCGCTGATCAGTGCTTGAACCACTTCCGCCCAATGGTCGCCAAGTGGCGTTGCCAGCGACGGCGTGGCCTTTTCAACACTGACACGGGAAGCGCTGAGCGCCGGGGCTATTTCAACCGGCTTGGCTGGCTCTTCCTTTGCCGTCACCGGCACAACAGTAGAAACAACAGGTGCGGAAACGGGCTCGGCCACAGCGCGCACCACTGGCGGTGAAACCGGCACAGACACCGCAAGACGCGGCTCAGGTGGCGGCTTTTTTGGGGGCTCGACGGCACCCCGCGATTCAGCTGTACCCGTCACGCGTTTGAAAGGCAGCAGTCGCAGCAACACCATGGTCAGCGCCGCGTACTCATCAGGAGCCAGACCCAACTCACCCCGGCCGTGCAAACACAGGCTGTACAACAACTGGGTTTCATCCGCTGGTAACAACTGCGCCAGACGCGCAGTTTCAGACACATCAGGGTCGCTCGCATCGTCACTCGCGCCGATGCCGGGCACCGCCTGCAGCACAGCCATGCGCTGCAACACGCTGGTCATTTCTTCAAGCGTGGAGGCGGCGCTCAAGCCATTCAGCCGCAACACCTCAGACATTTCAACAATGCTTTTACCATCGCCACGCGCCAAGGCGTCGAGCAGCTGGTACACATAACTGCGGTCAACGCTACCAAGCATCTGCCGCACACCGGCTTCGACCAGGACGCCTGAGCCAAAGGCAATCGCTTGGTCAGTCAGCGACAACGCATCACGCATGGAGCCGCGTGCGGCGCGGGCCAGCAAACGCAGCGCCTGCGGCTCCGCCGCGACGTCCTCGGCGGCCAACACTTGGACCAAATGCTCCAGAATGGTTTCAGGCGCCATCGGCCGCAAATTGAATTGCAAACAGCGCGAAAGCACCGTGGCGGGTACTTTTTGGGGATCGGTCGTGGCCAGCACAAACTTCAGGTAAGCCGGTGGCTCTTCCAGGGTCTTCAACATGGCATTGAAAGCCGTGTTGGTGAGCATGTGAACCTCGTCAATCATGAACACTTTGAAGCGGCCAACGACGGGCTTGTAAACCGCTTGTTCAAGCAACTGGGCAATCTCGTCAACGCCACGGTTCGAGGCGGCATCCAGCTCGGTGTAGTCAACAAAACGGCCACTGTCGATGTCGGTACACGCCTCGCAAACACCGCAAGGTGTGGCCGTGATGTCGCCCGTTCCATCCGGGCCAGTGCAATTGAGCGACTTAGCCAAAATCCGCGACACCGTGGTCTTGCCAACACCGCGGGTTCCGGTGAAAAGATACGCATGGTGCAGTCGCTGTGTGCCCAAGGCATTGCTCAAGGCCTGCACCACATGCGACTGCCCGACCATTTCCGAAAAATTCTTGGGGCGGTATTTACGAGCAAGGACGAGGTAGGACATGTCAGCATTCTAAAGTGACGAAATAACATCCCGCAGATGAACCGCTTGGCGTTTGCGAGCACTGCAAGTCCATTACAATTCAAAGTGACGGGCCTCCCCGCATGGTGAAGCGGCCAACCGGGTCAGATGGGGAACCAAGCAGCCCTAACTGTGGAGTCAGTGCCGGGGTCGGGCTCGTCACCTTTTTCGAAGGTAGTGAATCACGGCAAGGACTTAGGTTTTTGCTGGATCAGCATTCACTATTTTGTAGCATGTACCTGTGGCATGTGGTGTCATGTTGATTGACCAACGTGAGGCCAAAATGGCAGGATTGACAGGGCTATTTCAATGCGGAAGTAACTACTGGTGTCGGGTAGTGCGCCCAGCGCCACTTACTCCAGAGAACGTGTGAGCACGGTGAGTTCGTTCAATCGTTTGGGTGATACAGCTCGTGTCGTTGACCGCGTTTGAACTGGCGCGTATTGTCAAGTAGGTCGAAGGAGATAACCTTAGTTTTTCACTTTGATAGCCTGCGTTGGATATAGCTCAACCATTAATGCGGCAGTTGCATCGCTTATATCTTTGAGTGGATTTTTCTCGCAGTAGCTTTTTACCCAGAGCTCAGCACTGAGTAAATTTGAATGCCCCAAAATTTGAAAAGTGATTGACTTTAAATAGTTGTACGCAGACACATACCCCGCCAACCACGGATGATCTTCACTGTTTTCAACCGATTTGGTCGCGAAATTTCGTAAAAATGTACCGCACGAAGCTGCATTTATCGTGGCATCGGGCGCACCAGTGGTCCCAGCCGCTAAAGGAGTTCCAAAGACCGTCATCGTGACCATCAAGGTACCGAAAAGAAAGGACTTGAGCGTTTTCATGTTCATACCGTGAATTTAACTTGTAAACAATTCACTTACATTTTTTGTGTTTTGTAATTTAAATTTAGCTGCCATCAAGTTCAGTTCGGTGGAATGATCCCGCCTCCGAGAAAACTCACACGTAGCGACTTGTAAACCGAGCTATGAAGGTCGCTGGAACTCTGTCCCCGTGACATTTTTAGGCACATTCACGGCAACCAGAAGTTGACCCCAATATGGCTGCTTCAACTTGGCAGGCCAAGCACAACGGCTACCAGCCATTAAATTCTCATATTTATAAAATTAACCAATAAGTTGATACTTATCAACATTTTAAGCACCAAAATTTTTCATAATGATTCTGTCCAATACAGCTGATCATCATGGAAAACAATAAAAAACACTCTGAAAATTATCTCAACTATCTATATCGACTCGAGTCAGCCCGCAACGTGCCTGGGGCAAGCAAACTGGACCCGCTAGAAGAGCGAATGTTGAGCTGCCTGGCCCCCGCATGGCACCTTGGCAAAAAGATCACGGTCTTAGAAGCGATGAACAATTGCAGCCATATGTCCAGCACAACCGCTCACCGGCGTTTAAAGTCACTGCGCAGAAAAGGCTTCATCGATTTGGTCCCAGATGAGGACGACAACCGCATCAAATACGTCCGGCCAACTGACACAGCCCACCAGTACTTCGCCAACATCTGGCAGTGCATCGAAGATGCTAGGGCAGGTCGAGCACTTTCAGACAAACTTTGACAGCGCTTGTCATGATTGAATCTGGCCTCACAAAATAGTCTTTGCGTTGACTTCAGTCGCTTTGTAAAAGCGACAACCTTTGCGTCGAGTAGAAGCTTTGGCATGCTCATCTCCGTACTCATGGTTGCGGGCGTCTATGGCGTGACCGAGTTGTTAAACGGCCTCAAATCGAAAGCTGAAACTGACGAACTGACAGATCTGCGAAATCGGCGGTCTGTACTTCAGACCATCCTGCCAGGGACAACGTTCTCCAAAGCATAGCCAAATTGCACCAGCCACCTTCCGCAAGATAGACCTTATCGATCGCCTTGGTGGTGAGGCATTTTGGGTCGTTCTGCCAGAGAGTGATCAGGAGGCTGCAGGGGCAGCCGCATGAAAACGGTCCGAGACTTCGAGGCGAGACACAGGAGCAACGCCGTCGATTCAACTTGGATGTTGCGGCTATTTGCGCGGCACCAAGCCCTTGGTTTCAGGTGAGCGCAAAAAGTCAAAGTCCACACCTTGATCCGCTTGCGTGACGGTCTGCAAGAAAAGCTTGCGGTAGCCGCGCGCAGCTGTCGGCGGCGTGATCGGGTTGGCCAGCGCACGCTGCTGCATTTCTTCCGCGGAAACCAGTAGACTGATCTCCCGATTCTTTACACTCAAACGAATCCGGTCGCCATTTTTCACATGCGCCAGCGGGCCACCAATCGCCGACTCCGGCGTCACGTGCAACACGATGGTGCCAAAAGCGGTGCCACTCATGCGGCCGTCCGAGATGCGAACCATGTCTTTGACACCAGCGCGCGCCAGCTTCAGGGGAATCGGCAGATAGCCCGCCTCGGGCATGCCCGGGGCGCCCTTGGGACCGATATTTTTGAGGACCAAAATGTCATCGGCGTTGACGTCCAAACCATCAGAGTCAATGCGCAAGGCTAAATCTTCGGCGTTCTCAAACACCACGACACGGCCTTCGTGTTCCATGAGCTTGGCGTCGGCTGCCGACTGTTTGATGATGGCACCACCTGGCGACAAGTTGCCATACAACACGGCAATGCCGCCTTGTGGATAAATCGGCTTGTCAAATGACCGTACAACGTCCTGTTCATATCCAGGCCCGGCCAGCGCCAACTCTTCGCCCAGCGTGCGGCCGGTCACAGTCAATGCATCCAGACGCAGCAGAGGCTTGAGTTCACGCAGCAAGGTGGCCATGCCACCGGCTTTGTGAAAGTCTTCCATGTAGTGCTGCCCGGAAGGCTTGAGGTCCAGCAGGACGGGGGTTTCACGGCCCATCTGATCCAGCGCCTTGAGGTCAATGTCCAAACCAACACGACCGGCAATCGCGGCCAGATGAACAATGCCGTTGGTTGAACCGCCAATGGCCAACAACACCCGCATGGCGTTTTCAAAGGCCTCGGGCGTCAAAATTTTGTCGATCGTCAGCTTCTCGTGCGCCATGACCACAGCGCGAGCGCCGGTTTCTTCAGCCACCCGAATACGGTCAGCCGTCACCGCTGGCGGCGACGCACCGCCGGGTACTGTCATGCCCAGAGCCTCTGCAATGCAAGCCATCGTGCTGGCGGTGCCCATCACCGAGCAAGTGCCAACGCTAGCGACCAGCTGGTTGTTCACCGCTGATGTTTCTTCAGCATCAATCTCACCCGCGCGAAACTTGCCCCAGTAGCGACGGCAGTCCGTGCAAGCCCCGACACGTTCACCGCGGTGGGAGCCGGTCAGCATCGAACCAGTGATGAGTTGAATGGCCGGAATGCCTGCCGATGCAGCACCCATCAACTGCGCCGGTACGGTCTTGTCGCAACCACCAATCAGCACCACGGCGTCCATCGGCTGTGCCCGAATCATCTCTTCGGTGTCCATCGACATGAGGTTGCGCAAATACATGCTGGTCGGTGCAGCGAAGCTCTCATGCACGGAGATGGTCGGAAAATCCATCGGCAAGCCACCCGCCAGCATGACACCGCGCTTGACCGCCTCAATCAGCTGCGTGACATTGCCATGGCAGGGGTTGTAAGCGCTGCCCGTGTTGGCAATCCCGATGACGGGACGGTCAAGCGCTTTATCTGTGTAGCCAGCGCCTTTGATGAAGGCCTTGCGCAGGAACAACGAAAAGCCCGCATCCCCATAGCTGGTCAGGCCCTTGCGCATGCCAGTGGGCACAGGCGCATCCGCGTTGTTGAATGAATCGGTGGGAGGAGTGGTACTTTTCATGAGACTCAGTCAGATGTGATGCCAGCTTTGGTGATTAACTTTTCCCAACGCAAGACCTCGGCACTGATACGTTCAGCAGCTTTGGCAGGGTTGGTGGGGGTAGCGGCGTAAACGCCCTGCTTGAGCAGCATGTCCTTGGCTTCTGCCGATTCCAGCACCTTTGCCAAGGCAGCGTTGAGTTGCGCCACGATGGCTGGCGGCGTTCCCGCAGGCGCAAGGACCCCAAACATCGAGCCGACTTCAAACGCGGCTTG
>CANFZL010000018.1 GCA_947451205.1 Comamonadaceae bacterium | reverse complement strand
GCTGCCATCGTGGTTTGAAATTGATGTGTCCAGATTTTCATTTTTTAACTTTCTTCTCGTTATCAAAAGACGGCTGAAGCAAACGTCGCTCCAGCCATTCGGCAGATTTGTAAAACACCAGACCCAGCACGGTGATCAGTGCCAGCACCGCAAACATCAGCGGCGTGTCCATGGAGCCTTGCGCGGCAATGATCAGCGCGCCCAAGCCTTTGCTGGCGCCAATGAACTCCGCCACCACCGCTCCCACCCAAGCCAACACCACGGCAACGCGCACGCCGGCCATGATGCTGGGCAGGCCGGTGCGGACCTTCAGCCGCCACAGCGTTTGCCATCGGCTGGCCCGCAACATGCGAAACAAGGCCAGCCGCTGCGTGTCAACTTGTTGGATGCTGGTGGCGGTGTTTTCTAACAAGGGGAAAAAACAAATCAAGGCAGTCATCACCACGATGGGCAAGGTGCCAAAGCCAAACCAGACGATGAAAAGTGGTGCCAGCGCCAGCTTGGGCACGACTTGGCTGATGACCACGTAAGGCATCAAAATGCCGCGCAAACGTGCCGATTCGCCCAACACCATGCCGCCCACAAAGCCAACGCTGCCGCCTAGTAAAAGTCCCAGCACCACGGCTCGGGTGGAGCTGAGAATGTGCGGCCACAGGTAACCGCTGGCTAGGCCTTGCCAAAGCGATTGGGCGACCACACTGGGGGCTGGCAGCACCAAGGCTGAAGGCTGGGTCATGCGCACCCACACCTCCCACAGCACGATGAAACCGACACCCATGGCCAGTGAAACCCAGTGCTCGCGGCGCATCACGTTGTCCCGTCCATGGCTTGACGCAGTTCAGCGCAACGGGCATTGAAGTCGGCCGTGTAGCGCAGCGCAGGTTGGCGCGGGTGGGGCAAGTCAATGGCCAGTTGGTAGCAAATCTCACCGGCCTGCATGACGCTGACGTGATCCGCCAAATAGACCGCTTCAGCGATGTCATGCGTGATGAACAAAACCGTGGTGCCTTGGCTTTGGCAGAGCGCCAGCAGGTCTTGCTGCAGCTCGCTGCGCGTGATGGCGTCCAGCGAGGCAAAGGGCTCGTCCATGAACAACATCGGCGGCGCGTTGATCAAGGCTCTGGCAATAGCGACACGACTTTGCTGCCCACCCGAGAGTTGCTGCGGGTAGCGCGACTGCAAGTCCTTTAAACCGAGTTGGTCTAGCAAGGCCATGGCTTTCTCACGCTGAGCAGCTTGCACTTTTCCATGCAGGGCTATCGGCAACAAGACGTTGTCTAACACCGTGAGCCAGTCCAGCAAGGTTGGCGTTTGGAAAACAAAACCCATGTCGGGGTTGGGGCCTGTCACCGCCACACCTTGCAAGGCAATCGCACCACCCTGCGCTTGCAGCAAACCTGCGGCGAGCTTGAGCAAGGTCGTTTTGCCGCAACCACTGCGGCCAATCAGGCAATGAAAATCACCGGGCGCGATGTGCAGACTGACACCCTGCACGACGTCGTCCCTACCCGGGTAGGCGTAGCGAACAGCGTCTAGCTCTAGAAAACGCGTCATGTCACAGCTCGTAAGGTGTGAAGCGTTCGGCCGCCAGCTCCGCCGACTGGTCAATGTCGACCATGCGCACCAAATCGAGCAAGCTAAAACGGCCGTCGTGATGCCAACCGGCTTCGGGTGAGGTCATCGCACCCAAGGCGCAGATGCGCGTGACGCCGGCTTGGCCCAAGGCTTCACCGAGCGCCAGCAGTTCTTCCGGCGCTGCGGCCAAGCCCACCGTTTGCAAGTAAGCGCGTTGCGGCTCGATCAGCGGCAGCACGTCTTGCAGCGAATCCACTGCGACCACCAGCGCGCAGCGGTTCAACGGGCCGGGCAGCAGCTGAGGTGTGTCTGTGTAGACGATAGTGAAGGCTTGCGACGCGTCGCCCAGCACGCGGTGGCCGGCTTGCCGGAGGCTCTCAAATTCGTGATGTTCTCGCCAAGTCGCGACGCTGGCCGCCTCTTCAAGCGTTAAGCTGCGGCGTGTGAATTTGGACGCCAGTGCCGCCAACTCGCTGGCCAAGTGTTGTGCAAATTCCAGCGGCTGAACTTGGCCGCCACGCTGTACGTAGAACACCTGCGGTGAATAGCATCCTTGCTGGTCCCAGCGCGCCACATCCAGCGCTGCGGCACGCGCTGTGGCTTGCCCGCGCAGGACCGACAACGCAGCGTTCGAAACAATGCCAAAACTGAGCTTGTGGCCGTGCGGCAAGAAGCGCGTAGTCACTGGCATCCGGTCTTGCATGGCGCGCAGCGCCGTGTTGCCGCCGTAGGCCAGCACCACGTCGGCTTCGGAAAAGACGCAGCGCTCAACAACGTCGTCGCCGCCTTGCCACCAAACCACGGCGAAGCAGTCAGCCCAGCGTGGCTCAATTTCTGCCAGCAGGCGTGCAAACAGGCTGGCAAAAATAGGTTCTGCCGTGGCTATTTTGCCGATGGTGCCGGCCTTGACCAGCAGGCCAGACACAAAACTCCACAAGGGCAGGGCGGGCACATTGCCGGCCCAAACATGGACCAGCAGATCGGGGCCGATGGACTTGCTCCAGCCGCCTTTGAGGCGGGCTTGAAACTCGTCGAGCAGTTTGGGGTTGGCAAAGTCTTCCGTGACAAAGCGTTGCAGCTGCAGCGCCCGAAAAGTTTGCAGGTAGCTGTTTAAACCCAGTCGCACCATGGCCGCGTCAAAGCCGGTGGCGCGTGGCAACAGGCGCTCCAGCGCTTGGCGGTAAGGGTCTTGCGCATCCAGCAAGCGGGCGATGGCGGTGTCGATGGTGCGGATGATGTCCGAGACTGGCCACGACTTCAAATGCGTTCGGCTGGCTTGGCGAATGCGGCTGGCGAGGGTTTTGAATTGCTCGTTGCTGAGCTCAGGGACTTCGACCGTCAGCGCATTGTTGGGTGTGCCTAGTTGCAGTCGCTTCCAGCGAACCTCGTCGTCCCGCAGGCCGGGCAGATAACCGGCTTTGAAGACGTCAACTTTGACATCTTCTTTGTGGGCGGCGGTCATCCGCGAGCCGCTTTCAGGAAGTCTTCAACCGCCAAGGAGCAGCCCTTGGCCTCTGCGCCCTGAGCCCGGCCAAGCAAGACAAAACCGTCGTCTGTGGCGACACCCACATCTTCCGTCAGAATGGTGGTGACTGAGTTGAAGTTGGCCAGATCGGTGTGCGCCAAAATTCCGCGCTCGCCTCGGGCAACTTCTTGGCCGGTCATCGGGTCTAGCAAGCGTGACCGCATCCAGTGCGGTCCGCGTTTGACGGAGGGAATGGTGTTGTTGCCCGCGTCATAAAACTGCGTGCTCAGCTCAGTCATGCCGTACATGTTGATGCACTGCCGCCGGTCGACGCCGAAGGTGGCCGACAACTGGGCGTAAAAGTCGTTCATCGGAATGTCCCGCGACTGGCCTTTGAAGCCGCCAGTGTCGAGGATTCGGCTGCCTTTGGGTAAGTTAAACGACATCCCACGCGACTGCAGTTCATCCATCAAATGGACAAAGCTGTAACTTGCACCTAACAAGACAAAGGCTTGACCCGACTGCTGGGTTTTTTGCAGCGCCTCACACAAGGCGTCCGTGCGCAGACCGTTCTGGTCTAGGTAGTAGGCGCTGTCGGCGGTTCCAAAATGCTGCATCGCCAAGCCTAGGTAGTGGGCGAGCGAGGAGTTCTGCATCAAGCTTTCGGTGGGGAACAAAATGCCTATCGGCAAACGCACGTCGCCTTGCATAAAGTGCTCGTTGAAGTGGCGCAGCATGGAGGCGTCATACACCGCCAAGTTCGGGTGGTGGTGTCGGCCTTTGACTTCGCCACGGGTCGTGCCGCTGGTCATGAAGACCCGTTCGCATTCGTCAGCGGGAACACAACTCAGCGTGAATTCCTTGAAGGCGTCGATGGGCACGGCCGGAATGTCGCGCCAATTTTTCACCAGCCGGGGGGTTTTGCCTCGCAGTTGGCAAAAGCGCTGATAGGGCAGGTTGAGCGCGAACTGTCTGGCAAAAATGCGCAGCGCCAGATCATTGAACTCTTCGTCGCTGACGGCTGGGCGCGCGATGAACATCAGCAATTCGTTGCTGATGGCTTCAGAAGAGAATCTGCCGTGTGCCTTATCCAGTAACATTTTCTGTGCCGTTTCCCGTGCCGTGTTTGTCGTCAGGGAGGCTGGGGGCTAACGAGGCCGTGCTCTGAATAAGAGTCAGACCTTTGTCAACCAGCTTCCCTGCGCGAGGATTACCTCAATCAGGTTCAAAGGGACTTTCTCAGCCGTTGCCATTTTTGTGACTTCAGCACCCCTAGCGAATGGTTCTTGCGAACGCTGTGCATTGTAAAGCGGCCTTGAGGCTGCTGTAGATGGCGATTTTTTAGTCGGCTGAAATGGCCTTTGCTACGCCCAGCACCTTGTGTAGCCTAGTGCTGGTTGTTGTGTATTGCAGTTGTATGGTTTTGTCCGGAAAGATGATGGGTGCGGCGCCAAAGGCGGCCAGCACACATTCGTGAAAGCCGCACACAATTAGTTTTTTCTTGCCGGGATAGGTGTTGATGTCGCCGACCGCAAAAATGCCTGGCACGCTGGTCGAAAACTTTTCGGTGTCCACCGTGAGTTGCTTGCGCTCGATCGCCAGACCCCAGTCGGCAACTGGCCCGAGCTTGGGCGACAGGCCGAAGAACACCAGCAGCTTGTCAACCGGCAACGCGTGCGTGACGCCATCGGGGTCGGTGATGTTGACGGCACTTAGCCTGCCGTCGTTTTCTTCGTAACTGGTGACTTGACCGGCCATGAACTGCATGGCACGGGCCTCGCACAAGGCCTTCATTTCGGCGACCTTGGCTGTGTCTGCTTGAAAGCTGTCGCGGCGATGGACAAGGGTCACGCTCTTGGCTTGGTCGGGTCCTGCTTTGGCGAAGGCGATGGCTGTCTCTAGGGCTGCATCGCCACCGCCGACGATCAACAAGTCTTGCCCCGCAAAGTCTGCCGGCTTGTTCACGCGGTAAAAAAGCTGTGTGTCATCAAACTTCTCGAGGCCGTCGAGGCGCAGCAGACGCGGCTGGAAGGCACCGACACCTGCAGCGATGAAAATCGTCTTGCTTAAAAAGGCCGTGCCTTTGTTGGTCGTCAGCAAAAAGCGGCCGTCGGCCTGCTTTTCAAGCGTGCTGACTTCTTGACCAAAATGAAAAGTCGCGGCAAAAGGCTCAATTTGCCGTAGCAGCGATGCCGTGAGTTCGCGACCGGTGGTGGCTGGCAGGGCCGGAATGTCATAAATCGGCTTGTCGGGATAGAGCTCGATGCATTGACCACCGGCGTAAGCCAGCGAGTCAATGACGTGAGCCTTGATCTCCAGCAGACCCAACTGAAACACCTGATACAAGCCAACCGGACCCGCGCCGATGATGACGGCGTCTGTTTCGATCACGGATGATGGCGTTTGAGTTGTCATAAAAAGTGCCGTTCATGAAGCGCAATACCCGTCACTGTTAGTGAAGCGTGGCAGTCCATCTCCGCGAACCTCGACGATGGATGGCAGCGCTGCGCTCGCCATGACGGGGTCGCAGTGCTTGTCATACGAGAAATTGTCGTCACTGCGAGCGAAGCGTGGCAGTCCATCTCCGCGAACCATCGACGATGGATGGTCGCGATGCGCTCGCCATGACGGTTTCGTTGCACGAGCCGTGAAGCGAAGTCGGTGCCTTGGCAACCCTCACCATCTTGATCAGATCTAAGTTTTCAGCGAACCAGTTCGCTGAGCTTGCCGGTTTTGTCTTTCCAGTCGTCTGCGTCCGCAGGTGCTGGCTTGCGCTTGGTGATGCTTTTCCAGCCCGCTTGAGTTGACAACTCGAGGTTGATCTTGATGAAGTTGAGCTGGTCTGCGGGCAGGTCTTCTTCCGCATAAATCGCGTTGACCGGGCATTCAGGAATGCAAACGGCGCAGTCGATGCACTCGTCCGGCTCGATCACCAACATGTTGGGGCCTTCGCGGAAGCAGTCGACGGGGCACACATCCACACAGTCGGTGTACTTGCAACGGATACAGGATTCGGAAACGACGTGTGTCATGCTTTTTTGGCTCTGTCGGTAAAACCCTAGATTTTAAGATCTTTCTAGGGGAGGGCTGAGGGGAAGGTTTTAAGGCGGGCTTTAAATCTATTGGGCGGACAGAATAAGCGCCGCTCCGGAGGTCTTGTGCGAGGCGGTGTCGACCAGCACCAGCGAGCCCAGAATGCGCGATTCGGCAAATGGAACAGCCGCAATCGGTTCTTGCAGCGTCAGCTCGACCACGCCGATGGCGTTGGCATCGAGTTGGGTCGCCGCTTGCTCTTCAAGCGTGTTGATGTTCACCTGGTGGACGATGCGTTTGACCTTGGCCTTGACCCAGCGGTGCCCTTGCAGCGCCCAATACAAGCGGCCGGGCAGCAGGGGTTCATCGTCCATCCAGGCGACGGTTGCGGTCAGCTCGCGTTGGCCGGGTGACGCGCCAAAGCCTTCGGTGGCCAACAGCACGTCGCCGCGTGAAACGTCGAGTTCGCGGTCCAAGATGATGCCGGCGCTGTGGCCCGCACGCACCGATTTTGGCGAGCGCGCATGGTCCAGCACTTCGGCCACCACAGCGCTTTTGCCGCCGGGCAAGACGCTCACGCTCTGGCCGACTTGCACCGCGCCGCTGGCAATGCGGCCCCAAAAAATCCGTCGTCCTTGGGAGGTGTCGGCGCTGGACGAAAACTTCTCCACCCATTGAACGGGAAAGCTGAAGGGCTGTGCGGTGTCGGCGGGTGTGGCTGACAGTTGCTCCAAGATGGCCAGCAAGGCCGGGCCTTGGTAGTTGCACCAGCCGGGGTTGGCGTCGACCACGTTAAAACCTATCAGGGCCGACACCGGCACGATGGCGTGCGCGGTGATACCAGCCTCTTGGGTGAACTGCCGCAGCGCGGCGCTGATGTGTTCAAACGCCAGCGCAGGGTCTTCCACGGCGTCGAGTTTGTTGACGGCAAAGACGATGGACGGCACGCGCAGCAATTTCACCAGCAGCGAATGGCGGCGGGTTTGCGGCAACAAATTTGGCAGGGCGGACTGCCAGTCGAGTTTGGTGGCGTCCACCAACACCACGGCCGCGTCGGCGCTGGAGGCGGCCGTGACCATGTTGCGGGTGTATTGCTCGTGGCCTGGTGCATCGGCAATGATGAATTTGCGGGCGACGGTGTTGAAGTAGCGGTAGGCCACGTCAATCGTGATGCCTTGCTCGCGCTCTGCTTGCAGGCCGTCGGTCAGCAAGGCCAAGTCGACCTTGCCGCTGCGCTGCACGCTGGCCAGTTGGTCTTGCAGCACAGCGCGGGAGTCGACCAACAGACGACCGATCAGCGTGCTCTTGCCGTCGTCGACGCTGCCGCAGGTGACAAAGCGCAAGGCTGCGCGCGTGTCTTGTTCAGTATTGGCAAGCTCTGGCTTGCTGGTTTGAAGAATCGTGCTCATCAGAAATAACCCTCTTTTTTGCGCTTCTCCATCGAGGCGTCGGAAGTCTTGTCGTCCATGCGTGTGGCACCGCGTTCGCTGACGTCGGCGGTCAGTGTTTCCAGCACCACTTCGGCCGGGTTGGTGGCAGGGCTCTCAACCGGGCAGGTGCAGGTGATGTCACCCAAGGTGCGAAAACGCACGGTTTTATCGACCGCGGTTTCACCGGCTTTCAAGGGCGTGAGTTCGGTCACCGGCACCAGCAAACCTTTGCGTTCCACCACGCTGCGTTGGTGCGCGTAATACAGCGACGGCAGTTCGATCTGCTCGCGCTCGATGTATTGCCAGACGTCGAGTTCAGTCCAGTTGGAAATCGGGAACACGCGAAAGTGCTCACCTGGCTGCAAGCGCGTGTTGAACAGGTTCCACAGTTCTGGCCGTTGGGCTTTGGGCTGCCATTGGCCGAAGGCATCACGGTGCGAAAAAATCCGCTCCTTGGCGCGGGCTTTTTCTTCGTCACGGCGGGCGCCGCCAATCAGGGCGTCAAAGCGAAACTCTTCAATCGCCTCCAGCAGCGTGACTGACTGGTGCACATTGCGTGACTCGCCCGGATGCGCCAGCCGAACGGTGCCGCGCTTCATTGAGTCTTCGACGTTGCGGACAATCAAATTGGCGCCGAGCTGCTGCGCCCGGTAGTCGCGAAAGGCTGTGACTTCAGGGAAGTTGTGGCCGGTGTCGATCATCAGCAGCGGGTAGGGAATATGACCGCCGCGGGTGCTGTCGACAAAGGCTTTTTCAGCGCACTTGAGCAGCACCAGCGAGTCTTTGCCACCCGAAAAAAGCAGGGTCGGGCGCTCGAAAGCGGCAGCGACTTCACGCAGGATGAAGATCGCTTCTTCTTCTAAAGCGTCCAGATGGGCATTGCTCAGATGGGGTTGGGCTTGAGTCAGCACGGTGGCTTCGGCTACAGCGTTCACGCGGAGACCTCTTTGATCGGAATGATGGATGAAATGGATGAGGATTGACCTTCAGCGGTGTCAGAGACATGCAGACCGCACTCTTTGGCGCTCTCTTGCTCCCACCACCAGCGGCCGGAGCGAATGTCTTCGCCCAGCGTGACGGCGCGGGTGCAGGGCGCGCAACCGATGCTCGGGAAAAACTCGTCGTGCAGCGGGTTGTAAATAATGTTGTTGATGGCGATGAAATGCCAAACGTCACCGGCTGTCCAGCGGGCCAGCGGGTTGACTTTGGCCCTTGGGACGGCTTGTCCAAGTTCGCCGACCAACTCGTGCTCGATGAACTCAACTTCGGCTCTAGCGTTCGACTGCTCGCGGCGCAGGCCGGTCAACCAGCCTTTTTTGCCGGCCAACGCGCGTGCCAGCGGTTCCATCTTGCGGATGCCGCAGCAGGCTTTGCGCAGGTCGACGCTTTCATACATGGCTTTGTCGCCATGCGTGCTGACGAATTCAGCAGCGACTTTTGCAACCGGGCGATAGGCGTCAACCGGGCGTGCGTAGCGCGCCTCAATGCGGCCAATCATCGCCACGGTCTGCGGGTGCAGCATGCCGGTCTCTAAAACAAAAATACTGCAATTGATGTGGTGCTCAGCCAGCAAGTGGGTGATGACCATGTCTTCAGCGCCCAAGCTGGAGGCCTGCGTCAAGGGCGAAAATTCTTGCGCCGCGCGCTTCAACAGAGCGATGGTTTCGGCCAGCTTGGCATCGAAGTCTGACGAGGCTTTGGCGTAAAGGGAGACCGCGCTCATGAACTTGTGCTTTCAGTGTGGGCGAAATGTGGCTTGATCTGCACAGCGTCGCCTTGGTAGCGGCCCACGCCGTAACCCGGGTTGCTGGCCAGCACACGCTGCGCCACGTCAAGCGATTGGTCGGCCCGCAACACCGCGACGTCAAAGCCGCTGCGTTCCATCTGCGCGAGCTGGTCCACCAGCACGTCGCCGGTAGCGCGAATCTCACCCGTGAATTCACGGCGGCGGCGCAGCAAAAAAGCTTGGCTGTAGGCGCGGCCGTCGGTGAACTTCGGAAAGTGCAGGTCGATGCGTTTGACGCCGTCTAGCGGCAAGTCCATCGGGTCGGCATCGTTGGCGAAAACCACGGTGTCCGGGAGTTCAGTGGCATTGTCTTCAGCGTTGTCGTGGGGGGTGATTAATTTCATGTCAGTTCTTTCAAGCCTGTTCGACCACAGCGATGCGTGCGTTCTTGGCGGCAGCCTTGTACGGGTCCATGCCAACGCGGCGCAGCGTGGCAATGAAGGTTTCGCCTGCGCTGCGCTGTTGGCGATAGGTCTCCAACACAGCCTCAATGACTTCGGGTACTTCAGTCGCCGTGAACGACGGGCCGACGACTTTGCCCGGCAGCGGGTCACCGCTCAGGGCTGAACCGTCTGATCCGCCCAGCGACACTTGGTACCACTCTAGGCCGTCTTTGTCGACGCCCAAAATACCGATGTGGCCGCTGTGGTGATGGCCGCAGGAGTTGATGCAACCGCTGATGTGCAGGTCAATCTCGCCCAGATCGTGCAGCTCGTCCATGTCTTGGTAGCGCTCGGTGATGGCTTCGGCAATCGGGATCGAACGGGCATTTGCCAGTGAGCAAAAGTCGCCGCCGGGGCAGGCGATCATGTCGGTCAGCAGGCGGATGTTCGGGCGGCCAAAGCCAGCCTTGCGGGCGGCGCGCCAGAGCTCGGGCAACTGGTCGCAGGCGACCCACGGAAGCAGCAAGTTTTGGTCGTGCGTGACGCGCAATTCGCCAGCGCTGAAGGCGTCAGCCAACCCGGCGGCCTTGTCAAGCTGGTCGGCCGTGGCATCGCCGGGCGCTTGGCCCAGGCGTTTGAACGACAAGGTCACAGCGCGCAAATCAGGGTTTTTGTGCGAGGTGACGTTTTGTTTGAGCCAGCGGCCAAACTCGATGTCGTCTTCAGCTGCGGCGCGCAGGATGTTGGCGATTTTGACATCTGCGGCCTTGCGGTCACAGTTCAGTGACGGTGGCACGAAGCAGGCTGTAACGCGGTCGAGTTCGGCCTGCGAGATGGTGTGCGGACCACCATCGTGTTCCATGATTTGCAGGTATTCGGCTTCCACGTCGTCGATGTAGCGCTGACCTTCAGCTTTGACCAAAATCTTGATCCGGGCCTTGTAAATGTTGTCGCGACGACCGTAGCGGTTGTAAACGCGGACGATGGCTTCGATGAAGTTCATCACCTGATGCCAAGGCAGAAATTCACGAATCACGGTGCCAATGATGGGCGTTCGGCCCATGCCGCCGCCGACCAATACTTTGAAGCCGAGCTCGCCTTCGGCGTTGCGGATCAAATGCAGACCGACGTCATGCCAAGCGGTGGCGGCGCGGTCTTCAAGGGCGCCGCTGATGGCGATCTTGAACTTGCGCGGCAGATAAGCGAACTCTGGGTGCAGCGTGCTCCACTGGCGCAGGATCTCGCCAAACGGCCGTGGATCAGCAATCTCGTCAGCGGCAATGCCGGCACGTTCGTCGCTGGTGATGTTGCGGATGCAATTGCCACTGGTCTGGATGCCGTGCATGTCGACGCTGGCCAGCAAGTCCATCACGTCGGCCGACTTGTCGAGCGGAATCCAGTTGTACTGGATGTTCTGGCGCGTGGTGAAGTGGGCGTAGCCAGCCGTCAGCTTGGAGCCAATCGACAAACCGCCGGTCACCACTGGGCCGAGCAAATCTTGCTTGGCTTGGGCGTCTTTGAACAGCTCGGCATTGGGTTGGTCGTAGTCGCGGGCGATCTTGGCCAAGACACGCACCTGCGCGCTGGAGAGTTCGCCGTAAGGCACGGCCACGCGCAACATGGGTGCGTAACGCTGCACGTACCAGCCGTTTTGCAGGCGCAGCGGTTTGAACTCGTCTTCAGACAACTCGCCAGCCTGCCAACGCGTGAGTTGGTCACGGTACTGGTCAGCCCGCGCTTGGACGAAATGGCGGTCAAATTCTGTGTATTGATACATAGTGGATTGAAAATTAAAAGGGGGTCAGATACTGTTTTTCAAGCAGTTCAGATCGTGATCAATTTGACGCCAGCGTAGGCCAGCAACAAAGACAAAAGGGAGCGAATGATACGGTCTGGCGTTTTGTGTACCAGTTGCGAGCCCAGCCAAATGCCAGGCAGCGAGCCAATCAACAGCTTGCCCAGCAGAGGCCAGTCGACCGATCCGAGTGAGGCGTGACCCAAGCCCGCCACCAGCGTCAAGGGCACGGCGTAAGCGATGTCAGCCGCGACAATACGCGGCAGCGGCAATAGTGGGTACAACAAAATCAAAGCGGTCACACCAATGGCGCCGGCCCCTACCGAGGTCAGGGTGACCAAGGTGCCAATCACGGTGCCAAACAAAATCGGCAGGCTCCAGTGGCGAGGCCTTGTGGCTTCATTTAGTTGCGCGCCAGCGATCTGGCGGGGTATTTTTTTGCCCTGAATGGCTTTGTACAGTGTGGCCAGCGCTGTGAACAGCAGGGCGATGCCAAGTGTTAGCGTCATGGCTTTTTGCACGGCCGGGTTGGCGGGGCCCAAGTTGTGCAAGACATAAAGCGTGATCAGCGAGGCTGGAATGCTGCCCATGCTGAGTGCCCCGACCAAGCGCCAAGGAACGACCCGCTGTCGCGCCAAGCTGACTGTGCCGCCCATTTTGGTGAACGCTGCAAAGAGTAAATCAGTGCCGATGGCCAGATGCGGCTTGATGCCAAAGCCAAAAATCAGAAGCGGCGTCATCAGTGATCCGCCACCTACGCCGGTCAGGCCGACAATCAGGCCGACAACGAAGCCGGCAAAAATAAACGCTAAATCATGCATAGGCCGCTACTGTAAAAGAAGGGCTTATGAATTCAAACGACAGTTTTGTACTTCTCTTATGCGCATAAGCTTATTCGGTAAAGTGATGTCGACTGGCCAAGAGTGATCGCGCCAAGCGTTTTTCAATCGGCAAGGGTTCGGCGTGCAGCCATGCCGCCAGCAGTTCGCCGCATAAGACGGCAAAACTCAAGCCTCGGGAGCCCAAAGCTGTGCACGCGTACAAACCGGGCTGCGCGGCATCGTTCAACGGGCCGACAAGGGGTAGCCGATCTGGCGAGACGCAGCGCACGCCTGCCCAAGCTTGAATTTGTGGGGTCTGGCCTGCGTCAAAGGATGTTTTCAAAGCCTCGGCTGTTCGCGGTAACAGCTGCTGCAGTCGCCCATAAATGGCTGTCTGATCTGCTGCGTTGACACTGGTGCTGTTGTTGCCCCGCTGAAAGGTGGCACCCATCAACCAGTGCTTGTTTTCGTCATCCCCTGGGAACGCTGGGACAAAGCTGCCGTGGCCGTTAACAGGAAAGGGAGGCATGACACTGGCATCCGTGACCGGACCCCAAGCCACTTGGCCCCGAATGGCCTGCAGCGGTAAATTCGCGCCGGTGTTCGTCAAGCCGGCGCTTTCAAAACCTGCCGCTAAGACCACCAGCTCGGCCTCGGCGATGCAGTTTTGATCGGCGTCCAACACCTGCCAGCAGCCGTCTTGGCTCGCTCGTGATGTGTACGTCAAGCCTGCGACATTGACGCTGTAACGGGCGCGGATGCCAGGTGTTGCCAGCAACGCTTCGACCAAGCGTTTGGGTTTGATCCATCCGCCTGCGGCGTGCCAGAGGGCGGGTGTTTCGGGGTTCAGTGCAGACTGGGCTACGCTGCCGGTAGCTGTTTCAAGTGCGTGCAGCTCCTCAAACCCCGCCCACCGACTCCAGTGTTCGCCGGCTTCAGGCCAATGCATTGGCAGGCCGCCGCTGGCGTCAAACCGGCGCTGCAGGACACCGCTGGCTTGCCAGTCCACACCGGCCAACAACTGCGACTTTGCGACTTGCCAGGTGGCGCGCAGGCCGTGGCGAGACATCCGCGACAGCAGGCTGTCGTCAGGCGACATATGTGGGGCCAGCAGACCCACCGGAAGTGCCGACGCGCCGCTGGCTGCTCCCGTGTTTGTGTCTAAAACCGTCACTTGCCAGCCGCGCCTGGCCAAGCTGGCGGCGCAGGCGGCACCTGCCAAACCCGCGCCAATGACGATGCAGCGTGCAGGCGATCTCGGTTTGGGTTGGTACGGTTCAGCCGCTTTTTTTGGCTCCCAAGGTGGGTTGAAAACGGCTTGTAAATGGGCAGGATCAGCGTCCGGCTGAGCTTCAAGGTCCAATGTTTGGCGGATCTTAAAACCGGATTGTGTGAGGCCGTCAGTCAATCCTCTGGTCGCCGTTGAGCCTGCCAAACGGCTGCCACGTCGACAGCAGCGGGCGATGGCTTTCAGCAAATGGGGATCAAAAATCCTTGCTTGATCAGGCGAATTGACATCGCTTAGGAAAACCGTATCCGCTTCAAAAGACTGCTCTTTCAGCAGCGCTTTGGCGTCTCCAATGCAGATCGTCAGCAAGACTTGGCTGCGTTCAAAAGCCAGCCGATGCAAGCCCGGCAACAGTCCGTGCCACTGTGCGCACAGCTGCACGGCCAGTGGCAATAAGTCGGGATGGTCAGCCGCCTTGCTGAAGAGGTCAGCCGCGCTGACTGGACAGGCCTCAGTCGAAACGAAGTGAAGCAGTCGAGGCCGTTGTGGGTCATTTTTCCAGGCCAGCCAAGTGGCCAAGAAGTTGAGGCCCAGCCCGAATCCCGTTTCAAGAACACGCCACTGGGACTGCCCGGCCCAAGCTGCTGGCAGGCCGCAACCTTGCAAAAACACGGGCCGAACCGGCGTCAGAAAAAAGTCAAGGGGCGGGCGGAACGTAGCCTGCAACAGCATCGGCGCCATCGCCAAAAAAGTGCTTCTCCATCTGTCGTGCCAAATATTGACGAGCGCGCAGATCGGCCAGATTCAGCCGGTTTTCGTTGACCAACATGGTTTGCTGTTTCATCCAATCAGCCCAAGCGGCCTTGCTGACTTCTTCCCATATGCGTTTGCCCAAAGGACCTGGATAAGGGGGGAAATCCAAGCCTTCAGCTTGGTTGCCAAGTTTGATGCAGTTAACCATCCGAGCCATATGAGTTGTCTTTCGCGGAGTTCGCAGTTGAAAAGAATGCCAATGAAAAGACGGGATAGCCGACAGGTCAACTGTCGATACCAATCAAAACTTCATTATCTTTCAAGCCGAAACGCCCAGTGCTCAACACCATTGAAAGAGACTTTCTGCAAGGCAAAGTCATCGCCGTTAAAGGGGAATTTTCTTTGAGCGGTAAAATAAACGTTAACGAAAAGAATAAAAGATGTCCTCAGTCGGCTCTGGCTGACTGATCAACATGTACAGTGCTGCTCGCCAATCGATGTTCGCTCATTGCTGAAAAGCCAAGCGAGACAAGTCATAGAACGCGCTATGCGCCAACCGAAAAAAGGTAACGCCAGTGGCAAGATCTGAAACAAAAACGGCCGTCCTTCCAGACGGCCTTCGCTATAAATCCAAAGTGTCCGGCTCACCTTTTGTGGCCACAACCTCATTTGGAAGCGCGACCATGTCGTGCTTTATGTGTGGCAAACACCGTCCGCGCTCCATGATGGGCACACGCAAGGTTTTGGGTAAAGCCCAAGCAGTTTGCGCACCATCGTGCAAAGGGTTGGACGAATTGCTCAGCAACCCTCCGGCTTAAACTTCTGGCAAGTTCACCCAAGCTGAGCTGCCTCATTTGACAAAAAGAGGCACGCAATGAATATGTTTTTGACAAAAAACACAGCTTTTCCTCGCGCTGTGTTGATGCTGATCGCTTTTGTGTCCTTTGGAATGCTGGCTTTTGGCCTGTACTTGCAGCACGTTGTAGGCCTCGAACCATGCCCGATGTGCATTGTTCAGCGTTATGCATTGGTGTTGGTCGGGCTATCTGCCGGGTTTTCGGCCATCTTCTCGGGCCGTGCGCCCCTGATCGGTGGTTCGGGACTCGTGGTGATCGTTGCAGGCTCTGGTGCTTTTGTGGCTGCGCGTCAAAGTTGGCTTCAATGGTTTCCGCCAGAAATTGCCTCCTGCGGTCGTGACTTCTACGGCATGATCGAAACTTTTCCTTTGCAGCGTGTGATCCCCATGATCTTCAAGGGCAGCGGCGATTGCAGCAAGGTTGACTGGACTTTTCTCAGCCTGTCTATCGCTAATTGGTCTTTTCTGTCTTTTATCGCCATCTGCCTGATCTCCATGGCTTTGATCCTTCGCTTGGCCAGTTCACGCGTTCGCTGAACCTTTTTACAGGCCCGACGGACAGGTCTGGGGCACTTCACCAGCCTCGTCTGCGTGCCATACTAAGCTTTTTGCAGCAGTGATTGCACTTCCTCAACGGCGGCTTGCTGCATGTCGTCTTGCCAAAGGCTGAGCGCATGAAAAGGTTTGGACATGGCCGGACAAACTATCTCATCCGATGCGTCACGCTCGTACCACAAACACATCAAGTGGCGCATGCAGCGCTTGCGCCACTTCAAAAAACACGGCCACACCGCCTCGCGATAGGTCGAGAACCAACACATTGGGCTGGTTATGTACTGAACTGGCTGAGATGCTCCTCCTGCCCGCAATCTATGCGTGACATAGCAGGCCCGGCGTCAGCGCAGACGCGAAAACACGTCAGAACCCTAGGCGACTGACACAGGGATCTTCAGGGTCTCAAGGGTGGAGAATTTTTACCAGCACCTGGCTCATGCGGTTCAGGTTGTATTTACGTTTGCGCGCTTCAGGCAACCAGTCCGTATCCACCGGCTTGAAGCCGCGCTTCAAGAACCAGTGCATGGTGCGGGTCGTCAGGACGAAAATACTTTGCAGTCCCATGGCACGGGCACGCTGCTCGACCCGTTTGAGAATGCGTTCGCCGTCGCCTTGGCTTTGGGTGTGTGGCGACACCGTGAGAGCTGCCATCTCGCCGGTTTTAGACTCTGGGTAAGGGTAGAGCGCCGCACATCCAAAGATCACACCGTCATGCTCGATCACGGTGTATTGCCCGGCATCGCGTTCAATTTCAGTGCGGTCGCGCTTGACCAGTGTGCCGTCATTTTCGTAAGGCTCGATCAATTGCAAAATGCCGCCAACGTCGTCGACCGTGGCTTCGCGCAGGCTCTCCAGCTTTTCATCAATCACCATGGTGCCGATGCCATCGTGCACATAAATTTCTAGCAGTAAAGAGCCGTCTGTGGCGAACGGCAAAATGTGACTGCGCTCAACGCCTTGTTGGCAGGCTTTGACGCAATGCTGCAGGTAAAAAGCGGTGTCCGTCGGTTCCAGTGCGTTCGGCACATCCTTCAGTAATTTTTTGGCCGCCGCCAAAGGCAGCTCGGTGTCGATGGGGTTGTCTTCGCTGGCCGGCTCGGACGGGTTGATGCGAATACCGGGCACCTCGGTCAAAAAGATCAGTTTGTCGGCCTTCAATTCGATGGCCACGCTGGTCGCGACTTCTTCCATGCTCAGGTTGAAAGCTTCGCCGGTAGGTGAAAAACCAAATGGCGACAGCAGCACCATGGAGCCGAATTCGAGCGTTCGCTGGATACCGACGGTGTCCACTTTGCGAACCAAGCCCGAGTGCTTGAAGTCAATGCCGTCAACGATGCCGACAGGCCGCGCGGTGATGAAGTTGCCTGAAATCACCCGCACCGTGGAGCCGGCCATGGGCGTGTTGGGCAAGCCTTGGCTGAAGGCGGCTTCAATTTCGTAGCGCAGCTGGCCGGCGGCTTCTTGGGCGCAGTCCAGCGCGACCGAGTCGGTGATGCGCGTGCCGTGTGAATACTGCGCGGCGTGGCCCTTGGCGGCCAGTTGCTCGTTGACCTGCGGCCTGAAGCCATGCACCAGCACGATCTTCACGCCCATGCTTTGAATCAGCGCCAAGTCTTGTGCAATGTTTTGCAGCTTGCCAGCGGCAATCGCCTCACCGGCCATGCCAATCACAAAAGTCTTGCCACGGTGCAGGTGAATGTACGGCGCCACTGAGCGAAACCAGGGCACAAAGGTAAAATTAAAGACGGCGGACATGGGCGGTTCTGGTGAAGAAAGTGGAATCTTGACGGGCGTTGAGGGCGGCTTCTGAGCCGATAATGCGCAGCTAGCCGCGCAATTTTTCCCCGATTTTCACCTAAGTTCACTGAAGTTATCCGCTTGTCTGCCATTTCACCTCCTGCCTTGGTCATTGAGTTCCCCGAATCGTTGCCGGTGTCGGGCAAGCGCGACGAAATAACCGCCGCCATTGCGGCGCATCAAGTGGTCATCGTTTGCGGCGAAACCGGCTCGGGCAAGACCACGCAGTTGCCCAAAATCGCCTTGGCCATGGGACGCGGCAAGCTCAATTACCCCGCCGGTCGCGGCCCCTTGATTGGCCACACGCAGCCTCGGCGTATTGCCGCCTCCAGTGTGGCCAAGCGCATTGCCGAAGAACTCAAGACAACCCTCGGCGACGTCGTCGGCTACAAGGTGCGTTTTCAAGATCGGTTGAGCCGTGACGCCTCGGTCAAGCTCATGACCGACGGTATTTTGTTGGCCGAGACGCAGACCGACCCGCTGCTCAAAAACTACGACACCATCATCATTGACGAGGCGCATGAGCGCAGTCTGAACATCGACTTTTTGCTGGGTTATCTGCGCCAGTTGCTGCCGCGCCGGCCCGACCTCAAAGTCATCATCACCTCAGCGACGATTGATGCGCAGCGCTTCGCGGATTACTTTGCTTCAGCCGCGCCAGCGCCGGGCCGCCCCAAGCTAAGCGACGCCCCCTCGGGGGGCAGCGACGACGCGAAGCGCGGAGCGTGGGGGCCTTTAATTCCAGCGCCCGTCATCATGGTGTCGGGTCGTATGTTTCCGGTGGAGCAGCGCTACCGGCCTTATGAGGAGTCGCGCGATTACGACTTGAACGACGCGATTGCCGATGGGGTCGATGAACTCTGGCGCAGCCCGCACAGCGCGGGGGATATTTTGGTGTTTCTGCCCGGTGAGCGCGAGATTCGGGAAGCTGCGGATCACCTTCGTAAACACCTGAGCCACCAACCGCTGCTGCGCAATGCCGAAGTGTTGCCGCTGTTTGCGCGGCTGAGCCAAGCTGAGCAAGACCAAATTTTTGAAGGCCACAATGGCAGACGCATTGTGCTGGCCACCAACGTGGCGGAGACCTCGCTGACGGTGCCGGGCATTCGGTACGTGATCGACGCCGGCACGGCGCGCGT
The DNA here is from genome assembly GCA_947451205.1 of Comamonadaceae bacterium. GTDB lineage: Bacteria > Pseudomonadota > Gammaproteobacteria > Burkholderiales > Burkholderiaceae_C > Polaromonas. The sequence continues at coordinate 529 of CANFZL010000018.1, read as the reverse complement.
CAAGCGCTACAGCTTCAGGAATAAGGTCGAGCAGCTGATGGTCGAGCCGATTTCGCAGGCGGCAGCGAACCAGCGCGCCGGTCGTTGCGGTCGGGTAGCCGACGGTATTTGTATTCGCCTGTACGACGAGCAAGACTTTTTGGGCCGAGCGCGCTTCACTGATCCGGAGATATTGCGCAGCTCATTGGCCGCTGTGATTTTGCGCATGAAGGCCTTGCACTTGGGCGCGGTCGAAGACTTCACCTTCATTGAGCCACCGCAGGGGCGCGCCATTGCCGACGGTTACCAGTTGCTGGCCGAGCTGGGCGCTGTCGACGACGACAACGAACTCACGGCGGTGGGACGCACACTGGCCAAACTGCCGCTGGACCCACGCGTGGGTCGAATGATTTTGGAGGCCCGCGACCGCCAAGCGCTCGACGAGGTGATGGTCATCGCCAGCGCGCTCAGCGTGCAAGATGTGCGTGACCGCCCGATGGACAAGCAGACCCAAGCCGACCAAGCGCATGCCAAGTTCGACGATGAAAAG
>CANFZL010000017.1 GCA_947451205.1 Comamonadaceae bacterium | reverse complement strand
GACGACCATCCCCTAATGCGGGAAGCTGTTGTCATGCTGATTCGTCGGCTCAACAGCAAAGCCAACATTGTTGAACTCGACAGAGTGGCTGCTGTCACCCCCGCCATTCAAAAGCATGGCACACCAGAACTGATCTGCCTTGACCTCAAGCTGCCTGACACGCATGGCGTGTCAGGTGTTCGCGAACTCAAACTGCTTTACCCCGATGTGCCGCTGGTCGTTTTGTCAGCATCGCCTGCTTTGGATTACGAAGATCTTTCGATAGAAGCCGGCGCTGACGCTTATATTCAAAAGTCTGCTGGCGCCACTGAAATCACCAACTCACTCCGCTTATTTCTGCTCGACGACCCAGACGCTGAGGCCGGTGCCGTACCTGAGAAACTCTCAAAACGACAAAAACAGCTGCTGGTCATGCTGGACCGTGGCCTGAGCAACCGCGATATTGCCGAAGAATTACAAATCAGTGAGCACACCGTCAAGGTTCACCTGTGGCGCCTGTTCCGCAGGCTCAATGTGAAAAGTCGTTCGCAAGCCAGCCACTTGGCTCGTACCAAAGGCCTCCTCTAAATCACTAAGATCTGTGATCAAAAAACCCCGTCCTGCGACAGCAGCGACGGGGTTTTTTTGTTGGTCTCAGCGCTAAGCTGAACTTAAAAACCGTGTGGTTTAAATTGAAACAATCCGTAAAAATCAACCCACTGTTTCGTTCTGGCCTCAAACACTTTGACGATGCACCTTTGAGCCTTCGAACCAGCACCGTGAAGCCCAAATACACACCCAACCCACTGCAGCGCAAATCCAAGCCGTCCAAAGGGTATGACTGGGAGGGTGCGCACCCCTGAGCGTCTGAACCACCCCCATGAGAAGCCCTAACCCGGCAACAGCCCACAAGAGTTTGCGACCCCAGCGCTTTGGAGCTTGCGATTCGGCCGTGAGAGCCACCCAGACGATGCTCAGAAAAGCCAATCCGCTCGATGCGTGGCCACCCGGAAAGCAGTGCCCTGATCCGCCATCCAAGACACCCCAAGTCCAATGCGACAAAGGTTCGGCCACGCCGCCAAATGCTTGCCAGTCCCAGGGGCAACTGGTGGTGCTGATGCGCTTCAAGCCACTGACAATCAGCAAGCTCAAGGTCACGCCCACCATAGCCGCCCAACGCTGACGCCGATTCAAGTCTCGGGCAAAACCTCGCGGCCAGAACACCATCAGCCAAGCCACGCCGTAAAAGCCCAACAAAGCAGTCCTGAGTTGATCGTGCATCACTGTCGCCAAGAATGGATGATGGCGCAACGGAAAACCCTGGGGGGTGCCAATCACTGCCATCACCCACTGGTCTAGCCCCAATGCATCCCACAAAAGAGTCAAGCCAAGAATCCACCAAAAGATGGGCTTTTTGAGTGGTTGATACCAAGACGGCACAGAAACGGGAGGAGCAAGAGAGGAATTCATGAAGTGTGCGCAGCGCTTGATGTTCCCAGGCCACCTCAAAAGACCTATGGCAACAACGACGGAATGTCAAAACCACGAAAATATAGCAGCAAAAAATTAGAACTTAAATATTATTAAAAAGACAATGTCTTTCATCATATTGACTACGATTTAATTCTTCGCCACGAATTGTTTTTGTTAGCATCACCTCTTTTAGCACGAGAGTGCAGGATGCATTCTCATGCAATTGAAGTGGTTACGATCTAGCACCCCTGCCCAAGGCCGGCACCCTTGGGCCGTGAGCCTTGGACTGGCACTCGCACTCAGCACGCTCGGCAACGTTCCCTTTTGGTGGGCCTTGTCGCAGTTACCCGAAATCAACAGCCTGCGCGCCTATGCTGGGTTGATCGGAATCTGGGCCGCATTGACGCTGCTCTTATGGGTCTTTGTGAACGTGGTGATATGGCCTTGGTGGCGTAAACCTGTTGGGGTTGTGCTGCTCGTCATAAGCATGACTGCGAGCTATTTCATGGCCATGTATGGCGTGGTCATCGACCCGACCATGGTCGCCAACGCCATGCACACCAACACCGCTGAAGTGCATGATCTGCTGTCAATCACCTTGCTGTTGACCTTGGTCGTCGGCGTTGGCTTGCCAAGTCTTTGGTGGTGGCGATTGGAACCCAGGGTTGGCCTAGGCTGGCAACGTTGGACGCATCAACTCGGAGCGGTGCTCATGGGCAGTGTGCTGGCATTCATGCTGCTGCTGCTGGTGTTCCAGGACTTAGCGTCACTGATGCGCAACCACACCAACCTGCGCTACATGGTCAATCCGTTCAACACCGTCTATGCCGTTGGACGATTGGCCAAGTCAGAACAAGCCCAACGCCAGCAACCGCTGCAGGCAATTGGCGATGACGCTAGCGCGCGCTTACCCAATGCCAAAGCGCCACCCGTGCTGATCTTGGTGGTCGGCGAGACAGCGCGAGCAGCTAACTTCGGCATCGCCGGCTATCCACGCGCCACAACGCCGCAGCTTCAGGCTTTGCAGGCCCAAGGTGATTTGTATTATTTCAGCCAGGTGCAGTCTTGTGGGACCAACACGCAAGTTTCAGTGCCTTGCATGTTTTCACACCAGAACCGCAACACACACACCAACAGCGCAGGGAACTATGAGTCTTTGCTCGATGTACTTTACAAGGCTAGCTGGGCAGTGCTTTGGCTCGACAACCAATCAGGCTGCAAAGGCGTCTGCGACCGTGTTCCTCATGTCAACACCAGCAAGCTCAAACATCCTTATTTGTGTGATGCGGGCGAGTGCTGGGATGAAATCATGCTCGAAGGCCTGTCTGAGCGCCTGGCCCTGCTGGCGCCCGAGCGCCGTGCCCGCGGTACCGTGGTGGTGATGCACCAGATGGGCAGTCACGGACCGGCTTACTACAAGCGCTCGCCGCCAAACCACAAGAAGTTTTTACCGGAATGCACCAGCAACGCCCTGTCGTCATGCGACAAGCAAGCCCTGATAAATGCCTACGACAACAGCATCGCCTACACCGACCACTTCATTAGCCAAGTGGTGAGCTGGCTCCAAACACAGCACCAACCAACAGCGCTTTGGTATGTCTCAGACCACGGCGAGTCACTGGGCGAGAAAGGCATTTACCTGCACGGCATGCCCTACAAAATGGCACCCAAAGAGCAGACTCATGTACCCATGGCGTTGTGGGTATCCCAAGGCATGCGCCAGCGCTGGGCTTTGGACGAGACTTGCCTGCGAACGCAGCAGGACAAGCCTTGGTCGCACGACAACTTGTTTCACACCCTTCTCGGCAGCGCCGATGTCCAGACCGGGCTTTACCAACCTCAGTTGGATATAACGCGCTCATGCCGAACTTACAAATAGTCGGCTGCGACTACATCTGTTAACCAAAGACACCCGCTGCACAGTTGACAAGAAAAACGCTTGTCCAGATGATAAAAACACAAATATAAAAGTATTTAACGCTTTTAAATTTTTGGGCTTTTATTCTTTTGGGCTTCGCTTTTTTTGGAAAGTTTGTATGAAAACATTTTTCACTGCCTTGGCATGCAATCGTCACCTGCGTCGATTTGGTAAACGTCAGCAAGGCGTCACGATGATTGAATACGCCTTAATTGCCGCGCTCATCGCGGTCGTTTTAGTGGTCGTCTTGACCGCGTTGGGTGTAGAGCTCAACACCACCTTCACCAAAATCAAAGCCGCATTGACCAGCGCGAATCAGTGAGCTGGGTGAGCCCTACATCAGCTCAGGTGGATTCAATTGAAACCCTCAGTGCTGATTTCAATTGCCTTGTTGATCGGGGCGGTGGCGGTTTTCTTGGTGGCGCGCTGGGTTGGAGTGGGAGGGGCAAACAAAACCGGCCTGCGCACGGTGGTTGCGGCCAGCGTTGTCGATGCGGGCATGCCGCTGACAGCCAGCAACCTTCGGGTCTTGCAGTGGCCTGGTCAAACCGCACCGCAAGGTGGCTTTGACAGTCCCGAGAAAGTCATCGGCCGCGTGACCCGCCAGCCCCTGGTGCCCGGCGAACCGATTCTTGAATCGCGGTTGGCCCCGGTGGATATGAAAGGCGGACTGTCCGCCACCTTAGAGCCTGGCAAGCGCGCCATCACGGTGCGTGTTAACGACGTGATCGGTGTTGCCGGTTTTGCATTGCCCGGCAGTTACGTTGACGTGTTGGTAAGCGCGCGTGACGCGCGCAACGAGCCGTTTTCAAAAATCGTTTTAGACCGCGTGAAGGTCTTGGCGGTGGCGCAAGAAACTGCTGCCGACCCGGCCAAGCCCAAAGTGGTGAACGCGGTGACACTAGAGCTGACGCCTGCTGAGTCTGAGCGGCTTGACTTGGCCCGCAGCGTGGGCAACCTGTCGCTGGCGCTGCGCAATGAATTGGATCGGACTCTACTGACGTCAGCTGGCACACGGCTGGATGACCTGATGCATGAAACGGCCCATTCAACAGGTTCTGGCCCCGCCGCCATCGACCCCAGAACCAATGCGGCGGCAACGAGGACCGCACCATCAGCCCGACCAGTCGCCCGTGGTGTCGAGGAATTTCGCGGGATTCAGCGCGAAATGGGGAGTGAGCTGTGACACGGATGACTCGCGCCGCCCCGACAGCAGCATTGGCCCTTGCAGCGGGCTTCATCGGCGTTCAGGTTGGCCCCTTTCCGGCAGCCACTGCAGCTGAGTTGTTGACACCCACAGCAACGCAGACTCAATGGCTGAAGTCGATGAACGCCGCGGTCGGGCATGTGGTCGTACTGCCTTTGCCGGAGGCAGTCAGCCGTGTGGCGGTCGGCGACCCCAAAGTGGCCGATTACCGACTGATCTCACGCACGGAGTTGTACATCTTGGGCAAATCTGTTGGCACCACCAACTTTTTACTGTGGCGTCAAAGCGGACCACCGCTCTCACTCATCGTCAAGGTGGGCGCAGATCTGGCCCCCTTGACAGAGTCGCTGAAAGCCGCACTTCCGGGCGAGACGGACATTGAGTTGACGATGGCCTCCGGCTCAGTGGTATTGCGCGGCAGCGTGGCAGATATTGGCGCGGCAGATGCTGCAGCCCAACTGGCACAAGCCTACACACGACAGTTGAACCGCTACCTCGCCAGCAGCGGTGGAGGATCGGCCCCCACGGGTGCCAGCGGCCAATCTCAGGTCATCAACTTGCTGCGTATTCGCGACGCACAACAGGTCATGCTGGACGTCCGCATTGCCGAGGTCTCCAAGTCATTGTTGGACAAGCTCGGCTTGCAAGTTCAGGCCGCTGGCGGCGGTGATATTCGTTGGAATGTGTTATCAACTTTTTTGGGGGCTGGCGGCGGCGGCGCAGCCGGTCTGCTTTTCAGCAACGGCAATGCCGTCAATCTGCAAGCAGAAAAACAGGATGGTTTGGTGCGCATCTTGGCAGAGCCGACCCTCATCGCCATGAGCGGCCAGGAGGGGAGCTTTTTGGTCGGCGGCAAGGTCTACATTCCGATCACTCAATCGGTCGGCACCGGCGGCACCGCCGTGACGCTGCAAGAACGCGAGTTCGGCGTCGGGCTCAAGTTTGTTCCGACCGTCCTGGACGGCGGTCGCATCAGCCTGAAAGTGGCCCCCGAGGTGTCTGAAATCTCCAAGGAATCAGTGAGCGCTAGCAGCTCAAGCGGCACCACGCTGCTGCCTGCTTTCACCACGCGCAGGGTCTCCACTACCGTACAGCTGTTAGACGGCCAGAGTCTGGTCATCGGCGGCTTGGTGCGCAACAGCACCACCGCCAACCGGAACGCTTTTCCGATTCTCGGCGAGTTGCCTATTTTGGGTGCGCTGTTTCGCAGCAACCAATTTGTGGCCGACCTGACCGAGCTAGTGGTCGTGGTGCGCGCCCGCTTAGTGCAAGCGACTGAAGCGGCTCCCAGCCTGCCAACGGACTCGGTGCTGCCGCCAACCCGGCGTGAATTTTTCATCGACAACAAGTTGCAGGGCGCCCGACCCGCACCCACTACGCCAGCAGGAGACCACAATGCCAGCCCCTAAAGCTGGGCCGCCGGCCCCGTCCAAAACCAACTGGGTGGCTGCTTTGAGCATGGCCATCACAGGGATCCCCATGCTCTGCCTGTCCGGCTGTTCCCCCGTATTGATCGATCAACAAGACCACGGCCTCTCCGTGAGAAAAGCGCTGGAGGTCCAGCGACTGCCACCAACCTCACGCAACGCGGCGAGTGCGCCGCGACAACCTGCCGCCAGCGAACTCAAGCCGGCCTACGACCGGTATTTGCTCCCACCACCGGCCACCAGCTTCACGCCGCAGTTGCCATGACTGAACGACCCAGCGCTCCGATGCGCGGGGCTCAACAGCAACGCGGGGTATTTATCATGTCCAACAACTCGCCGGTGAAATGAGCCGCGTCTGCAGCTGAGCACCATGCACATCGTTTTGTACTCAAGCCAAGCGTGGCCCATGACTGCTGCCACCTTTGAAGCGCAGCATCAAGTCAGCCGCTTGCAAGGGTCGCTGGACGACCTGCAAACACGCGTAGTCGCCAGCAAACCGGATCTGGTGTTGTTGGGCGGTTTCGAGCAAAGCGACGCTTTTCTCGAAAAAATTGAACCTCTGTGTGTAGCACTGCCACATGCGGCGGTCCTGCTGGTTTGTACAAATCCAGAATCGGCATTTCTGCTGAGAGCCATGCGTGCCGGCATTCGTGAAGTCATTTCATCAGAATTGCCAGACGCCATCACGGCGGCGGTGGCACGGGTTGAGGCTCGATTTCACAGCACCCGACAAGCGGGCGGGAAAATCTGCCAATGCATCGGCATCATGCCAGCCAAGGGTGGCGACGGTGCCACCTGCGTGGTCGCCAACTTAGCCGCAGAATTAAGCCAAGCCGCAAGCGTAAGGGTGTTGCTGATAGACCTGTCTTTGCCATTCGGCGACGTCGAGTTGTTTTTAACCCATGACACCGCGATGAACAACCTGGCCGATTTCGCGGACGAGATTGAGCGACTGGATGGTGCGTTACTGGAAGGCATGGCACACCACATCGCCGCTAATTTTCATTTGATCCAGTCACCGCAAACGATTGATCAGTTACTGCACATCACGCCTGTGTATGTTGGTCGATTGATCCGCATCGCCGTCCAGCATTACGACTACGTGCTGCTAGACCTGCAACTGGACACTGTTAGCCTGAGCGTGCTGGAGCTGCTAGACCAACTGGTGGTGGTGACGACGATGAACGTACCGTCTGTGCGGCACGCCAGCCAAGTTATTCGCACCTGGGAGAGCTTGGGCTATGCCGCCGCCAAGCTGTCTGTCGTTGTCAATGCATTCAACAGCAAATCTATCGTGCGCATTGCCGATTTTGAAAAGACAGTGGGTCTTCAGGTCAGTCGCGTGCTGCCGCTTGAAACAGACGGCGTGGAAGCGTCGCTGCTGAAAGGAATTGCTGCGGTGCTTCTCAAACCAAAATCAGACTTTGCCAAGAACATCAACGCGTGGGCTGCGGCACTGACGGGGCAAACGCCAACCGAGAAATCCATATGGCAACACTTCGGGATCAAATAGCCGCTTGGACCAAGGGGGAGGCATTCAACCTAGGGGCCAAGCGTGTATCGGAACAAGTGGTTCCGCTGGCGAAAACACCCGCACAGAGACCCTTGGCGCCGACGGCAGTGCCCCCTGTGCAACGACCGCCTGCTGGACCCACTCAAGCGCCACCGGCACTAGCGCGGCCAGTCGCCAAAGATCTGTCACCCAGCTATTTCGCGACCAAGATCGGCCTCCACAAAGCACTGCTGAAACGGATGGACTTGGCGGCGGCCGAAAGCCTGCCTGAAGAACAGGTTCGCAGTCAGCTGGCGCACATGGTCGACCTGCTGATTGCGGAAGAACAACTGCCAGTCAACGAACACGAGCACCGCCAACTCATTATTGATTTGCAAAACGAAGTGCTCGGGCTCGGGCCCCTGGAACCCCTGCTGGCAGACCGCAGCATCAGCGAGATCATGGTGAATGGTTTTGACAAGGTATTTGTCGAACGCAAAGGGCGACTCGAATTGGTTGGTACGCGCTTCAATGACAACGACCACTTGATGAAAGTTATCGACAAAATTGTCTCGCGTGTGGGCAGGCGCGTTGACGAGTCCAGCCCGATGGCAGATGCGCGGCTGGCCGACGGCTCACGCGTGAACGCCATTGTGCCGCCAGTGGCGATTGACGGTCCGGCCTTGTCGATCCGCCGCTTTGAAGTCATCCCCCTGAAAATGGCCGACCTGATTGCAAAACACGCGTTGACGGCAGGGATGGCTGAGTTGCTGGCCGGCTTCGTCAAGGCCAAGGTCAACATCCTGATTTCCGGCGGCACGGGCTCCGGTAAGACCACGCTGCTGAACATTTTGTCGGGCTATATCCCTGAGGGTGAACGCATCATCACCATCGAAGACACCGCGGAACTCCAGCTGCAACAAAGCCATGTGGTGCGGCTAGAAACCCGCACACCCAACTTGGAAGGAACTGGCGAGGTGACCATGCGCGCACTCGTCAAAAACAGCCTGCGGATGCGGCCAGATCGCATTGTGTTGGGCGAGGTGCGCGGCAGCGAAGTGATCGACATGCTGCAGGCCATGAACACCGGCCATGACGGCTCGCTCACCACCGTCCATGCCAACTCCCCGCGCGATGCGCTGTCGCGGCTTGAAAACCTGGTCGGCCTGGGCGGCGTCAACTTGCCCGTGCGGGCGCTCAGGCAGCAAATCAGTTCAGGTATCAACGTCATCGTGCAGGCCAGCCGCTTGAATGACGGCAGCCGAAAGATCACCAGCATCCATGAAATCACCGGCATGGAAGGCGACATCATCACGACGCAGGAGATCTTCCTTTTTGACCGTCAAGGCATGAACCCAGATGGTTCAGTGAAGGGCTTTTTCAGGGCCACAGGGGTCAGACCGCAGCTGGCCGAAAAGCTCATCACTTACGGCATTTTTCTGAATGAAAGTCTGTTCGATCCAACGCATCCACTTGATGAACAGGGACTGGAAGCACAGCCATGAAAGAAAATCTGCTGTATGCCGCGTTGGCTTTAATATTTTTGCTAGCCGCCGGTGTCGCGCTCACCTTGTCGTCATTTTGGTCTGGACGTTTCAGCGCCCATTCGCGGGCTTTAGCGAGTCGCCTCAAAGAGATTGCAGTGCAGCGACGGCAGGATGAGCAAAGCCAACTGCTCAAAACTGGCTCTGGGCTACAGGCCATTTGGCAGCAGTGGATATTGGCGAACGCACCGGGTGTTCGCGCACTGGCTCTGCTGCTGACGCGCTCGGGCAGCAAACACACGGCGGCGGAGGTCATGGCCCTGAGCGCCGGACTGGGAATGCTGGTCTGGCTACCACCCACCTTGCTGCTGAGTGCGCCTTGGGTGATGACAGTGACTGGTGGTCTGGCAGCTTTTTCGCTGCCGTGGGTTTACCTGCTGCACCGAGAGAAAAAACGTCGACTTCGCTTTGAAGATCAACTGCCCGAAGCGCTTGACTTCATGACCCGTGCGCTGCGCGCCGGACACGGTTTGTCAGCCGCCATCGGCATGGTGGGCGATGAATTGCCAGCCCCCGTGGGGGCGGAGTTTAAGACCGTCTTTGAGCACCTCAAACTCGGCATGACCTTTGGCGACGCCATGGCCCAACTGGCCGACCGCATCAACAGCAATGACCTCAATTTTCTGCTCATCGCCCTGATGATTCAACGCAAAACCGGCGGCAACCTGACCGAGCTGCTGACGACGCTGTCACAGACCGTGCGCGAGAGAATCAAGCTCAAAGGCAAGATTCGCATCCTCGCCTCCGAGGGCAAACTGTCCGGCATCATGATCGGCAGCTTGCCGTTCGTACTGGGCAGCATTCTGTCGATGCTCAACCCGATTTACATGTCTACGCTCTGGACCACCTCAAGCGGGCGAACGCTGATGCTGGTCAACCTCGTGATGATTTGTTTGGGTGCCTTGTGGATGTGGAAGATCGTCCAAATCAAGGTTTAAGGCATGACGCCATGACTGACATTGTTTTCTTCATCGCACTGGCTGTGGCATTCTTGGCTTATGCCTTGTTGGTGCTCGGCCTTGTGAAACTGTTCGCGCAGCGGCAGATCAACCGGCGGCTACAACAAACGCAAAGTGCGCCCTCCGTGGACACAGTTCGCGGGCCGTCTCAAGTCAAAAATCAGGGGGGCTGGCATGCGCTGCTGGTGTCGATGTCCAAACTGTCCGTGCCCGAAGGAGACTGGCAAAATTCGCAACTCAGGCTGAAGTTCATTCGTGCCGGCTTCAGGGGGCCGACTGCAGCACAAACCTATTTCACCGTCAAGACCACGTTGACGCTGACCCTACCGCTGCTGGTGAGCTTGGTGATCATTGCTTGGTTACCGGCAACAACCTACCCGCGCCTGGCCTTGTATGCGGTGTCGATGGCTGGTATCGGCTACTACCTGCCCGACATTTATCTCAGGTGGATGACGAGCCGTCGGTCCGACGAAATGCGCGACACGCTGCCTGACTTGATTGACCTCTTGGTCATCTGCACAGAAGCCGGCTTGGGCATGGACGGCGCCATCAACCGCGTGTCGCTGGAAATTGCACGAAGCAGCAAGGTATTGGCTGAAGAATTCAATTTGGCGGCGCTTGAAATACGGGCCGGTTCGGGCCGCTCAACGGCCTTGAAGAATCTGGCCTTACGCATCAACCTGGAAGACCTGGATGGATTGGTCTCGATGCTCGTTCAAGCTGACAGGTTTGGCACCAGCGTGGCGGAATCACTGCGTATTCAGTCAGAGGTGATGCGCATGAAGCGCATGCAGCGCGCGGAAGAAATCGCCGCCAAAGTGCCCGTCAAAATGCTGATACCACTGATTTTCTTTATCTTCCCTGCGCTTTTGTCGGTGCTCATCGGGCCGGCGGTGATTCAGATTTCAGCGATGTTCGCAAAATGACGCTGGCACGTCACGACATCTCAAAACGCTAGCGTCTGGCCCTCAGTCATAGGCACAACTTTGATTTTTGAGCCTTTCATGGCGGCTTGAAACTCAGCCAATGTGCCCTTGGTCAGTGGGTTGGAGTTGTAGTGCATGGGGATCACAGTCTTGGTTTTGATCCACGTTTTCATGGCGTAGGCGGCGTCATCCGGGTCCATGGTGAAGTTGCCGCCAATAGGGATCAGCACCAGATCCGGCTTGTAGCGATCACTGATGAACTTCATGTCGCCAAACAAACCCGTGTCACCCATGTGCCAAATTTTGTAGCCATTCTCAAGCTGAATGATGTAGCCCATGGCTTCGCCGGCAGGGTGCGACTCGTTCTTACCGGTGGCCGGATTGTTAAACACGATCAAGGATGAGTGCTCAGCTTGCACCGCCGTGACCTTGATGCCAGGCAAAGGCTGGACACTGCCTGATTTGTTGAAGCGATGCCCCAGATTCGGGGGCAACATGCCCAGCGTTTGCAGTGGCGTGACCATGTCGGCCGGGCCGTACAAAACCGTGTTGTTCAGCTTAGCCAAGGCAGGTGCGTCACCCAAATGGTCAACGTGTGCATGGGTGACCAATAACAAGTCAATTTTGCCCAAGGCGGCTAAATCGGCTTTATAGGCCGGCGGCGCTTTGGGGCCACCGGTGATCCAAGGGTCAATCACGATAATTTTCCCACCCGGCGTGGTGATTCGAAATCCAGCTTGCCCGAGCCACAAGAGCTCGGTTTTACCGTTCACTGCGGCAGCTTTTTCTGTCTGCGCGTGCACGGAAGAGATCGTCATGCTGAAGGCTGCCACCGAGGCCGCGAGCAGTGTCTTGATAAGAAAATTTGAAAGCATGCGGTGAATTCCAAAAAATAGTGTTAATTTGCGCAACGAATCCTAATAGGGTTCTGCCAGAAGCACACTAGGGTTTTTCATAGTGAGTCATGAAGAGACTTTTTCTCGTGCTTGGCGTTTGCCTGAGAAACTAGTCCTTTTAGATACAAGGGTGGTCATGCCAACATTTTTGCGTTCCCTCTGGACGACTTTGCCGGCGCTTGCCCGCTTGAGTTTGCTCTTGCTGGCGACTTCAAGCCACGCGCAGGTAGCAACCTTGTTCGCACCCTCCGGAACTTTGCGCGCCTCAATCAATTTGGGCAATCCGATTCTGGCCAACAAAAATGCCAGCGGCCAACCGGTCGGCGTATCAGTTGACCTGGCCACTGAACTGGCCAAGCGTCTGGGACTGCCTGTCGAACTGGTGGTTTTTGATTCAGCCGGAAAGTCCGTCGAGGCCTTGAGTCAGGACAAAGCCGACATTGGATTTTTTGCAGTTGATCCTGTTCGCGGAAAAGACATTGCGTTCACAGCACCCTATGTTTTGATTGAAGGCAGTTACCTGGTTCGGCAAGATTCGGCATTGATGCGCAATGAAGAAGTTGACCGCGCGGGCACCCGCATTGCTGTGGGCAAAGGCAGTGCTTATGATTTGTTTTTAACCCGAGATATCAAAAGTGCTCAAATCTTGCGCGCACCGACATCGCCGACCACCGTGGATTTTTTCCTTGAACAAAAATTAGACGTGGCAGCGGGTGTCAAGCAACAGCTGGAAATGGACGCCAAGCGGCTGCCCAATCTGCGGCTGTTGCCAGGCCGCTTCATGGTGATTGAACAAGCCATGGGCTTGCCTAAAACCCGCGATATTGAGGCGCGGATTTATCTGCAGCGTTTTGTGGAAGACATGAAGGCTTCAGGCTTCGTCGCCAACGCTTTGAAAAAGCACCAGATTGAAGGGGCCGTCTTAGCGCCAGCAGTGCCCGTGAAGTCTTTAAAACCTTGATGCATCAACCCAAACCGGCCCAAACAGCGCATCGATAGACGACAAATGAAGCGCCGTAGGCCAAGGCAAACAAATAGCCAGCCGTGATCAGCGGCATTCGCCAGCCACCGGTTTCTCGTTTGATGGCGGCCAGAGTCGACAGGCATTGCGGCGCAAAGACAAACCAAGTGAGCAGCGAAAGTGCTGTGGCCGTGCTCCACTGCTGCGCAATGATGGGGGTGATCATTTCGGCCGTGTGCTCCCCGGCTGACGACAAGGCGTAGACGGTGCCAAGCGCGCTGACCACCACTTCACGGGCAGCCATGCCGGGCACCAAGGCCAAGCTAATTTGCCAATTGAAGCCAATCGGCTCGAACACGATGGCCAACCAATGGCCTAGCCAGCCGGCCATGCTGTACTCAATCGCTTGTCGGGTGGCGCCCTCGGGCGGTGCTGGAAAGCTGGCCAAGAACCACAGCGCAATGGTCAACACCAGAATGATGCCGCCAACCCGCCGCATGAAAATCTTCACACGTTGCCACAAGCCGATGGCGATATTGCGCACTGTCGGCAGATGGTAGCCCGGCAGCTCCATCATCAAAGGTCGTACCAGACGGCCACTGCTGGTCAAGATTTTGAGCAACCAAGCCACGGCCATGGCCCCCACAATACCGGCCAAATAAAGCGCAAACATCACCAAGCCTTGCAGCGCCAAGCCACCCCATACGCGGATGTTGGGGATGAAGGCTGAGATCAGTAGCGTGTAAACGGGCAGCCGCGCTGAACACGTCATCAATGGCGCGATCAAGATGGTGACCATCCGGTCGCGCGAATTTGGAATCGTACGGGCCGCCATGATGCCGGGAATCGCACAGGCAAAGCTAGACAACAATGGAATAAATGATCGACCTGACAAGCCGACCGAGCCCATGATGCGGTCCAGCAAGAACGCGGCTCGCGGCAAATAGCCGGTTTCTTCCAGTATCAAAATGAAGAAAAAGAGGATCAGAATTTGCGGCAAAAACACCACGATGCCGCCCAGCCCGGCAATCACGCCATCAATCAACAAACTTCTCCACCAAGCGTCTGGCAACCAAGTGAGCGCTAAGTTTGCGCTCCATTCTGTGACGTTCTTGATCAGCTCCATCGGGGCCGTCGCCCAACTGAACAGCGCTTGGAAAATCAGAAACAAGACCACGGTCAAGATCATCGGCCCGACCACCGGGTGCAACAACACGCGGTCTAACCGGTCGCTGAAAACATCGGGGACCAGCTTATCCAAGTGGAGTCGCTTCAAAATGCCTTGTACCACTTGGTGGTCTGCGCCGGTTTGCTGAGACTCGTTGTCGACACCTGCCATTGGCTCGAAACTAGGCGTCTGTTCGCGCCAGCTTTCTTGCGCCAGCCAAGCCAGCAGCGCTTCGGCGCCACCCGTTTTCACGCCCACGCTGGTGACGACGGGTAAGCCCAGTTCTGCGGACAACGCTGCAGCGTCAATCAGCAAGCCGCGACGCGCCGCGACATCGGACATATTGAGCACGACCACAGCCGGAATGCCCAGTCGTTTGACGGCCAATACCAAACGTAAATTGCGCCGCAAGTTGGTCGCATCGACCACGCAGGCCACCAAATCAGGGCGCTTTTCGCCGGTGGCGCGGCCGGCCAACACGTTGCAAGTCACGCGTTCGTCTTGCGAGCGCGGGTACAGGCTGTAGGTGCCAGGCAAGTCCAGCAAGCGGATGAACTTTCCGTTGGGCAAATGAACTTTTCCCTCTTTGCGTTCAACCGTCACGCCAGCATAGTTGGCCACTTTTTGGTGACTGCCTGTGAGCAGGTTGAACAGGGTTGTTTTGCCGCAGTTGGGGTTGCCCACCAAGGCCACCAAAGGGCCAGCGGGGTGCAGGTGGATTTTGACTTCACGCATCGGCATCTTTCGTTTCAATCTGCACACTCAGCGCTTCGTCTCTGCGCAAGGCAAAAGTCGATAAACCCACGCGCACGACCAAAGGGTCTTGGCCGGGAAACCCATGCGCCAAGACAGATACCAACTCACCAGGAAGAAAACCAACTTCTTCGAGATGATTCGCTCGTTCTGGGGCGGCTTTAGCTGGGGAAATTCTAAGAACCCGCCATGTCGTGTTCAAAGGCGCTTCTGCAAGATTCATGATTGAAAGGATGCGATGGGTCGACGTCACATCAGAAAGTGGAATGCCTTGTTGGGATGCTCTTTTCCTACATTACCAAGTCATTGTAAACGGGAATGATTCTTATTTGTGGGGTCGGCTGATCAGCTTGCGTTTCACAGAAAAACGCTGCAAAGTTAATTAATTAAATTTATTAATTACAAACAATGAATTGAACATCATGGCAAAAACTTGGATTTTGATCACAGACGCCGAACGTGCACGTTGCTTCGAACGTCACGCCTCTGACCACTCTCTCAAAGAGCTCGTCACTTTTGTCCATTCCCACGCCAGCCTTCAGGCCAAGGCCGGCGGAGGCGATCTGACGGGTGAAGCCGGCAAGGGCCACGGTCGCACCGGTCATGCTGGCACACAGTTTGAACCGCATACAGAAGCGCACGCGAAAGAGCGCGCCAACTTTGCCGGTGAACTGGCAGACTACCTCAACAAAGGCGTGGCCGAGCAGCGTTGTCAGGCGCTAGTGATGATCGCGACCAGCCCGATGTTGGGTGAGCTCAGGACGCATCTGAGCCGTGAATCGGAAAAGAGAGTGCTCACCTCTATTGCCAGCGACTTGACTCACTACAGCGGCCACGAGTTAGAGAAACGCGTGAATGACGCCTTGCTACCTTGAGATGGAAGGACTGAAAGGCGCGAACGTTGGGAACGGCGGTTCATTGGCCGCTAGTTTCATTTTCGTGGCTGGATATTGCAGGCAGCTCAATCAGCGGAACACCCCCGCTTTCCGCCTCTATGAAAGTCTCAAGGGAGTTGAACAAATTTGCCAACAGGTCTTGGCCCAAAGCCTCTTCAATCAACGCGTATTGGCGGTCAATCAACGGCGCCATCTCGCTGACCAGACTCTCCCCCTTGGGTGCCAGCCGAACCGACACGCGCCGTAGGTCGCCCTCCACCCGACTGCGCTGAATCAGTGCGGCATCTTCCATGCGCGCCAACATTCCAGCCATGCTGGCGCTGTGGATCTGGCAAAAATCGCACAGTTCACGAGGTTCGAGTTGCTCGTTTTCGTCAAGCAGCCGCAAGATTCTCCATTGCTGCTCTGTCAAGCCAAATCGGTTGAGGATCGGCCGGAAATGCGACATGAGACTTTCACGCGCTTTTAACAGCCGCTGCGGCAGATTCCGATAACTTACCCGTGGTTTCAATCGAAGCTCCTTAACTTAGGCTAAGGCATTCTACTCACTAACATATTAGCAAGTAGAATGCTGCGATGTTAGTAAACTCAAAGCTCGTTCCAGTTCGCGCAGGGCACTCTGCATGATCGTCAGAGACCGTCCATCCGGGCTGAAAATTTTTCTGCTACTGCGCGGTTCGATCTTGCCGAGGATTCTGCCGTCCTTGGTCGCCACGACGCTGATTGCGATTGTGGTGACGTTCACACACGGCGATCTTTTCTCCGTCAAGATCACCCTGACCACCATCCCGTTCTCCTTGATCGGTCTGCCCATCGCTATTTTCTTGGGCTTTAGAAACACAGCGGCCTATGACCGGTTTTGGGAAGGCCGAAAGCTATGGGGCGAATTGCTGCTGCGCAGTCGCAACCTGTCGCGCCAGTGCCAAAACTTCATTGCAGCCACCGAGCCCGCCAAGGCCAGTTTGGGCTTGCAAGACGTGCGCGTGCGGATGTTGATGCGGGCCATTGCCTTCGCACATGCCTTGCGCCACCTGTTGCGCGACGAGAAAGTCATGCCCGAGGTGCAAAGTCTGCTGCTGCCAGCTGAGTGGGCGCAGATGCAAAGTTCGACCAACAAGCCTGATTTTTTGATGATGCGGATGGGTGAGGATTTAGGAAATTGCTTGAAAGAAGGCCGCATTGACGCGTGTGTCAGCGTTTCTATCGACGCCACACTGTGCGCCATGACGACCGCCGCAGCCAGT
Source organism: Comamonadaceae bacterium (assembly GCA_947451205.1). Lineage (GTDB taxonomy): Bacteria > Pseudomonadota > Gammaproteobacteria > Burkholderiales > Burkholderiaceae_C > Polaromonas. The sequence continues at coordinate 2,494 of CANFZL010000017.1, read as the reverse complement.
TGCGAGCGCATCAAAAGCACACCCATTCCCTTTTCATACACGCTGCTGCTGCACCGCACGGCGTATCTTTATTGCTTCTTGTTGCCCTTTGGATTGGTGGACACACTCGGCTTCATGACGCCCTTTGTCGTCGCCATCGTGGCTTACACATTTTTTGGCCTAGACGCACTGGGCGATGAAATTGAAGAACCCTTTGGCACCAGCGCCAACGACCTTCCCTTGAGCGCCATCTGCCGCGCCATTGAAATCAATGTGCGCGAATCTCTCGGCGATACAGACATCCCCAAACCTCTGCTGCCCATCGACTATTGCCTGACGTGATGGCGACCATTCAACCCCAAGGAACAAGCCCATGAACGAGAAACTCAACGACCGAATTCGCCTTCCTTCGCTCCGGGCGCTGGTCACCACGCCCGAGGCAGCGGCAACCTGGATTCAGGACGGCATGACGATTGGCATGAGTGGCTTCACCCGCGCCGGCGACGCCAAGGCCGTGCCCTTGGCGCTGGCTGAACGGGCGCGCCACGACAAGATGAAGATCACCCTGATGACCGGTGCGTCATTGGGTGGCGATGTGGACAAGACACTCACCGAGGCTGGCGTTCTGGCACGCCGCATGCCCTTTCAAGCTGACCCGGTACTGCGCGCGGCGATCAACCGCGGTGAGGTGATGTATGTCGATCAACACCTGTCCGAAACCGTCGAGATGTTGCGCACACGGCAGATCGCGCCCATCGACATCGCCATCATCGAAGCGGTGGCCATCACCGAGACGGGCGGCATCGTACCCACCACCTCCGTGGGCAACAGCGCCAGCTTTGCAATTCTTGCAGACAAGGTGATTATTGAAATCAATTTGACGCAGTCGCAGAGTTTGGAAGGCCTGCACGACATCTTTATTCCCAAGCACCGTCCGCAGCGCGAACCCATGCCCTTGGTGTCAGTGCGTGACCGCATCGGCACGACAACCATTGACATTCCGCCCGAGAAAATTGTGGCGATCGTGATCACCGAAAAACTCGACAGTCCATCGACGATTCTTCCGGCCGACGAAGACACGGCCGCCATTGCGGCGCACTTGATTAAGTTTTTTGGCCAAGAGATTGAGAAAGGCCGACTCACCGAAAGCCTGCTGCCGATGCAGGCCGGCATTGGCACCATTGCCAACGCCATCATGGAAGGCTTTATTGACAGCCCCTTCAAACACCTGACGATGTACTCCGAAGTTTTGCAAGACTCGACGTTCAACTTGTTGGACGCAGGCAAACTTGATTTTGCGTCGGGGTCATCCATCACCTTGTCGGCCTCCAAAAGCCACGAGGTGTTCAGCAAGATAGAAAGCTACAAAGACCGGTTGGTGCTGCGCCCCCAAGAGGTCAGCAACCATCCGGAAATCATTCGCCGCTTAGGCATCATTGCGATCAACACCGCCATGGAGGCAGATATTTACGGCAACGTGAATTCAACGCACGTCATGGGCACGCACATGATGAACGGTATCGGTGGTTCAGGCGACTTCGCCAGAAATGCATACCTGTCGATTTTCGCGACCAAATCAACCGCCAAAGGCGGGAAGATATCAAGCATTGTTCCCATGGTCTCCCACGTCGACCACACCGAGCACGACGTCGACATCATCGTCACCGAAATTGGCTTGGCCGACTTGCGTGGCCTGGCACCCCGCGAAAGGGCCCACTTGATCATTGAACGTTGCGCCGCTGAGCCCTACCGAAAAATGCTGACCGACTACGTGGAGCGTGCGAGTCACGGCGGAGGTCACACGCCGCACATACTAGAAGAAGCGCTGTCGTGGCACGTGCGATACCGAGAAACCGGATCGATGTTGGTCGAGAAAGTGGCCGTCCATCAACGACGTACGGAAGCTGAGGAACTACAAACCGTCTAGGCTGATGAGTAGAAAAGCAAGGGAAAACCACCACTAAAAATCATTCAAATCGACAGTGAAACTTTCTAATAAATGCTAACGTGATGTTGGTTTATATTCATTTTGGGGATGCTCCATGGACAACTATCACGGTCTCAATAGCCACTGCGGCTGCCACACAGGGCTTAACCTTTTGGCTTCGCGCCGGAGTTTTTTGGGAGCCATGGGCGCCGTCGGCACCATGGGAGCACTGGCCAGCAGCGGTTGCGCCATCCTAGGCGAGCCAGCCAAGCCGGACCGCATTGATGTGCACCACCATATTTCCCCGCCAGCTTGGGTCAGCGCGCTCAAAAAATCTAAGCTCGACACGGCACCCGTGACCGACTGGACGCCGCAGCGCTCCTTGGACGACATGGACAAAGCAGGCATCGCCACCTCGATGACCTCACCCACACTGCCGGCGGTCGGCTTTTTGCCAGCCGCCGAAGCCGCTGCCGTGGCGCGCGCCTCGAACGAATACGCACGAAAGTTGGCAGACCAGTACCCAGGCCGCTTTGGTGTCTTCGCACTGCTGCCGATGCCGCATGTGGACGAGACGCTGAAAGAAAT